>JAGRHW010000452.1 GCA_020444765.1 Gammaproteobacteria bacterium
GCACCGGGTCGCAGCGACGAATTGTCTTTCGCGGTTTCGCGCCTGAGGGAAGACCTGCTCGTGCAGTTCGAGCATGGCGAACAACAGGCTGCCGACTGGATCGAGCGGATCATTCGACCCGGCTCTGAAGCCGCCGCACGACAACTGGCCAATTATCTGTGGATCGCCAGGGTTTCGATGGATACCCTGCCCAGCCAGAAGCAAATCATTCTGGAGCGTTTTTTCGACGAAACCGGTGATATGCATCTGGTCGTGCATTCGAGTTTCGGTTCGCGCATCAATCGCGCCTGGGGGCTCGCGCTGCGCAAGCGCTTCTGCCGTAAGTTCAACTTCGAACTGCAAGCCGCGGCCCTGGAAGACAGCATCATTCTGTCGCTGGGCGCGACCCACAGTTTTCCGCTGGAAGAGGTTTCGCACTACCTGCACAGCGCCAGCGTGCGACAGGTATTGATCCAGGCGCTGCTGGACGCGCCGATGTTCGAGACCCACTGGCGCTGGAACGCCACCATTGCGCTGGCTATTCAGCGCAACCGTAACGGCAAGCGGGTGCCGGCGCAGTTTCAGCGTAACGATGCCGAAGACCTGATCGCGCAGATTTTTCCCGATCAACTGGCCTGTCTGGAGAATATCGCCGGCGAACGCGAGATACCCGATCATCCGCTGGTCAGACAAACGCTGGATGACTGCCTGAATAGCGTGATGGATATCGACGGTCTGGAAACCGTATTGCGAGGTATCGAAAGCGGCGACATTGCTGTCGTGACGCGTGATCTGACGACGCCTTCGGTGCTGTCGCAGGAAATTCTCAATGCCCGGCCCTTCGCCTTTCTGGACGGCGCGCCGGCCGAGGAACGGCGCACGCTGGCGGTCAAATCCAGACGCACGATCAACAGCGACGAGGTGGTCAATCTCTCAAGACTCGATCCGCAGGCGATTCTGAAGGTCAGAAGCGAAGCCTGGCCCCTGATTCGCAATGCCGAGGAACTGCACGATGCGCTTCAGGTACACGGCTTTCTGCTAGAGCAGGAAGGCGTTTCGGGAAAACCCGCGTCGGCAACGCTCAACAGGGCCAACCCTGACGCCACTGTCTGGCTGACGCGTCTGGGCGGTGAATCCCGGGCAAGTCGTTTAACCCTGCCGAATGGCCGAACCCTCTGGGTCGCCGCGGAGCGTCTGGCAGAACTGCAAACACTGCACCCGAATCTGCAAACCCGCCCCCTTATAAAGCCTTTGCAAATCAGCCCGCCGCCGGACGCCGACACCGCCCTGAGGGATATCCTGCGGGCGCGTCTGCAGGCGCTTGGTCCGATCTGCCTGGAAACCCTGGCCGACAGCCTGGCGCTTGATCCATCGACGGTTCAACAGGCCTTGTTTGCTCTGGAACAGGAAGGCTTTGTCATGCGCGGGCAATACGATGCGGACGAGGAACAATGGTGTGAACGCAATCTGCTGGCACGCATAAACCGTTACAGCGTGCAAACCCGGCGGCGTGCGGTCAACACGGTTTCCATTAACGACTACTACCGTTTTCTGTTCGGCTGGCACGGGCTGGGTACCGAACGACTGCGTGGTGCAGAGGCTGTTGTACGGGTTCTCGATCTCCTTTGCGGGTTTCCGCTCAGCAGCGAGGGAATATTGCAAGCCATGCGCGCTCGCATCGACGGGTTCGAAACCGGCCAGCTCGACGCCTTGTGCAGCAGCGGCCGCTATGTCTGGTTTTGTCCGTCCAGTGGTAACAACGGCAAATCATCGCCAAAAACCGCCGGTAATCTTGCTAAAACGCCGGTACTGATCGTCCGCCGTGAAGAACTTGCCACGTGGAAAAAAGCCGGTCAGATCAGCAGTCTCGAACAATCCAGCCTGTCTTCGTCGGCCGCTGCGGTACTGGATTTTCTGACCGGCAATGGCGCTTCGTTTTTTTATGACATCGTCACGCAAACCGGACAGCTTCGCACCCAGACCGAAGGCGCACTTTGCGAACTGGTTGCCAACGGACTGGTTCATTCCGACAGTTTTGCCGGCCTGCGCGCGCTGGCGCTCGCACCATCCAAACGGCCGTCGTATTCTGGTTTTGGCAAACGGGCCTTCTCCATGCTGCCGACCCTCGACGATGCGGGACGCTGGGGGACGCTGGAAGCCATCGTCGGCCCGGTAAAAACGCTGACCACGCGGGAGCTCAGACTCGACTACGAAACGCTGGAATATTTTCTGAGCCTGTATATGAACCGCTACGGCGTGATCTTCAAAAAACTGCTGGAGCGGGAAAACAGCGTGATGCCCTGGCGCGAACTGTTACCGGTGTTGCAAAAACTCGAAGCGCGTGAAGAGATTCTCGGCGGGCGTTTTGTAGATGGTTTCAGCGGTATTCAGTTTGCTTTGCCGGAAGCCGTGGCCCGCCTGAAGAAAACCCCGGCGGATAAAAATCAATCGACTGTTGTCGCAATCGGTGCGCTGGATCCACTCAACCTGACCGGTATCCTGCTGCCGGGCAAACGCTTTGCGTCAAGCGCCGGTAACCGGCTGATGTTCCGTAGCGGTGAGCTGCTTGCCCTGCAAACCGGCGAGGAAGTCGATTTTACCGGAGACGCGGATGAGCTGACGCGCCGGGAGATCCAGGGGCTGGTCAGACGATCAGTGAAAATATCGGGCAAGCGGTTTCGTATCCAATAGGCTGAAACATCTTGCTGAAATGACCGGAGCAGTATGAAGCTGCTCCGGGTTGATAGATTTATTACTGGACCTGAGCCGTTGCCGAAGCGATCGTTTCGGTTTTCAGCTCGGTGGCGTCGAACATGGTCTTGAATTCGTCGACTTCCTTCAACTCCACGCTTTTAAACAGATCCTGTAAATGACCATAAGCAAGCGGCTGGTAATTGAGTTCGACGAGCACATTGTAACCGCCGGCATCCGAAACGGGTACGCGATAGACAACAGTGTCCCCGCCGGCGTCGAAGTCACTGTCCGAAGCGGCGAATCCGGCAACC
>JAGRHW010000453.1 GCA_020444765.1 Gammaproteobacteria bacterium
GGTTCCAGATAACGACGGGGCCGCCGGGTTTTTGGGCCGGGCTTTTATTATTTATCCGGTCCTGAACGGTCAGGGCCTGCAGGTAGCGTGTCAGTCTAAACATGTCGTTTCCCTTTCGGATTGCAGGCGCAGGCCTGTTTTCTTCAGTATTTCCGTGCTGTAAAGGGCGTCGTGCGATCTGCAGTGGCCTTTCAGCTCGGCCGATATGCGATCGATCATGCCGGCCACCTCGGCGCGGTTGTGGCCGTGCACCATGGCGAAAAGGTTGTAGGGCCAGATTTCCGGATAACGCGGTCTTTCATAACAATGACTGACGAATGGCAACTGGCCAACCCGGGAGCCGAGTTCCTGAAGGTGTTCGTCGGGAATGTCCCAGACCGTCATGGCGTTGCTGCGTAGGCCCAGTCGATAGTGATTCGGAATCGCGCCGATGCGTCTGATCACGCCGCTTCTGAGCATCCGTGCAAGACGTTCCGGAATCCTCTCAGCGGGGATGCCTGTTTCTTTTGCAAGCATGTCCCAGGGGGCCGGGGTCAGGGGAAATCCTTCCTGGGTGGCGGCGATGATTTTTTTGTCGATGGCATCGATCTGTGGGTTTTCCGACGGCGGGGAGAGCTTGATGGGAACGGTTTCGACGCTGTCGTCACCGTTTACCTGAAACCAGAGCCCGAGATAAAACTCACGCAACTTGGGAAAGCCGTATACCCGCAGACCGGTTTGCCGCCCGATGTCCTCAAGCGTGCGGGAAATCACCTCCGGTGTTTCGGCGGACACGACAAACCACATATTGAGTTCATGTTGTCTTCTGTAATTATGGGCGACCGAGGAATAGGCATTGACCTGCTGCGAGACCCTGTCGAAGTCGTTTTCTGGCACTCGCAATGCGGCCAGCACGACATCACCGCCGAGGCGCTTGGCGTCATAGAGCGGACCGAAGCGGCTGAGAACTCCGCTATCTAGCAGTTTGCGAATGCGTGAAATCAGGGTGGTCTCCGTCGTTCCAAGCGTTGCCGCAACCACGTGATAGGGTTTCCCGGACAACGGAAAACCGCCCTGATACCGGTTGATGAACCGCCGTTCCAGAACGTCCAGTTCACAATTGAGACTCATCTGCTTTGTCCACCGTGTGCTGCAGATCCGGGCTCGCAACCTGTACTTGGGGCTGCGTAGCGGGCTCCGCGTTGTTTGAATCGTCGGGTGCTGAAAAGCGGCCGATGGGGTATCCCGTCCAGTCCGCATGCAGTTGCCAGTTCGTCCATGCAGTCGATCACGTGTTGACGATTCTTGCCGTGAATCATGGTAAACAGGTTATACGGCCAATGTGGAAGTCGCCGCGGCCGCTGGTAGCAGAGTGTGACGAACGGGAAAGCGGCAAAGCACCGGCCGACGTCCCGTATCAGATGGTCCGGAACATCCCATACCACCATGGCATTGGCGCGGAAACCGAGTTCATGATGGCGCACGACCACACCAAGGCGCTTGATAATACCGCTATCCAGCAGACCACGAATCCGTTCGATGACCTCGGTTTCCGGCATGTCCAGACGTGAACCGATGGCGGCATAGGGACGCTTGACCAATGGCAGGCCGTTCTGGATTTCAGCGATCAAACGTCTTGTTGCGGGATCGCTAAGCAAAGTCTGGTTTTGCTCGGCGATCACCATAAGCGAAACCCCAGATCGATGTGGTAATCCTCGATCATGGGCAGATCGAGTACTTCCAGTCCGGTTTGCCGGGCGATGTCGTCGAGTACATCGTCGATGCATTTGCGATCGGCAGCGGTTACGACAAACCAGAGGTTGTAATAATGATCACGCTGGTAATTGTGGTTGACTTCGTCGTAGGCGCTAACCAGCTCCGCGATGCGTTCAAGATCACCGGAAACCACGGCCAGCGCTGCCAGCGTGCTGCAGCCGAGACGATTGGGTGCGAAGACCGGACCGACCCGGCTGATGACGCCGTCTTCCGACAAGGCTGTCAGTTCTTCAAGAACCTTGTCTTCGCTGATGCCAAGCTCGTTGCCGATGTCAGCAAAAGGGCGGAGAACCAGCGGCAGGCAATGCTGGTAGTCATCGAGTAGCCGTTGTCTGTTTGTGTCGAGTATGAGCGGTTCGGCGGCCATGGTGTTCTCCTTACAAACCAGTCTGGTGTGCACGCGCGGTCAGGAAAATACCGCTCGGCTTGTCGGCAGGCAGTATTTTGCGTTCGGTCATGCTCACGGTGTCGTAGACCTTCACCTGGTTTTCGTCGCGCACCGAGATCCACACTTCTTCTCCTCGCGGCTCAAACTCCATGTGCAGGACGCCCTTGCCGGGCTCCAGGGATTTGATTACGGCAAGGGATTGGGTGTCGATAACCTGGACCTTGTGATTGTCGGGAAAGGCGAAATTCACCCAGACATGACGTCCGTCGGGATGTGCCATGACAAACACCGGCTGACCCTGCATCTCAACGCGCCCGATCATCTCCCAGTTGCGGCTGTCGATCACCAGTACTTCCTTGCGTCCGACAGCGGGGACGAAGATTCTGTCGCCGGCCGCGGCCCAGCCTTCCAGATGTGGCATTTTATAGACCGGCAGGGGTGCTTCGCCTCTGCCGTATCCCGGAAGAATGCGGCGGACGCCGGCATCCGGATTCCAGAGATCAAGTAATGCAAGTCCGTCTTCGCCGAAAAGTCCGGCAATATAATAGCGGCCGTCAGGTGTAATGAGCGCGTCATACGGATTGCGGCCGATACCGGTGAATTTGCGGATTTGTGGTTTTGCCGGTTCGCTGAGATCGGCAATCCAGATTTCACCGGCATCCCACAGGCTGAACACGAAGCGTTGTCCGGGCGCATCGACCAGGCCGATGACTTTGGAGCGCAGACCATTACCATAGACGGCGGGGATCTCCGCGACAGGGGCGAGGGTGCGGCTGTCGAAGATTTTCACGCCACCGGGCTCATAGTTGGCAACTGCGACGAGCCTGCCGTCC
>JAGRHW010000454.1 GCA_020444765.1 Gammaproteobacteria bacterium
AACTCCCGGGAAGAATCTGCGATTCTCGCGGCAATTGTTTCCAGATCGTTAAAAGGCGGAAAATTATCTTGACGAAACCCCGCCTTGTATCAAGCACTTGCAGGCGCCGCCGCTAGCTTCAGGAGTGATCGGGCATGCCTCGCCACGACACGCAGTCTCTGAAAAAACGTCAAGTAAATCGCTGAAAAACGAAACACCCACAAGGCATAAGCAGTTAAGCATGAACAATCAAAATTTTCAAAAATTGAATAATTTTTCAAAAACTTATGAAACCTTTTTAATGCAGGCAATTTTATCGGGACTGCTGTTGACTCTGCCTTATCCCGCACATACCGACGACGGCTCACGGGCGGCCGGCTTTCAGGAGATCCAGGCGGAATGGATTATCGAAACCGACGGCATCTCGCGGAGGAAAATTCATTCGGGAAAATTCTATTCGCCATCGATCCTGCAATCGCTTTACGAAAGCAACAGCTACAAGCCGCTCTGGTCAGATCGGATCGGTGAGCCGGGCTGGCTGGACGAAACTGCCAAGGCCCTCGCGGAACTCGATTCCGACGGCCTGCCGATGTGGCGCTACCATCTCCATGCCATTGAATCACTGCGCGCTCAGGATGATGCCGATCTGCTGCTGGACATGTATCTCAGCGATGCATATATCAACTCAATCAATGATTTATCTGGTAATCTTATTTTAAAATCTGAACTAGGTGATCAATGGCGCATGAATGCCGAGACGGTCGATATCGCCGAGACCATCAGTGCACTGCGCCTCGGCGCGAACCCCTCAAAAACCCTGAACGCCCTTCGCCCGGTTCATCCACAGTATGAGCTGCTGCGCACCGCTTACCTGAAAGCCCGCAACAGTGACGCGCCCGTGCAAGTTACCGGCGAGGAAAAACTCCAGCCCGGCGACAGTGGCGACGCGGTTCGTTTACTGATCGAACGGCTGGCGGCTGAAGGCTGGCTGGACACGATCGCGGTTGATTCTGATTCGATACATTACGATGAAGCGGTCACCCGGGCCGTCAAACGTTTTCAGCAATCACGCGGACTGGAGGCCGACGGCATCATGGGCCGGCAAACCCGGCTGGCTTTGAACACAGGCCCCGAAGAAACCGCGCGTAAAATCGCCCTGAACATGCATCGCTGGCGCAACGCACCGCGAGATATTCCGGACTCCCATATCCTGGTCAATACGGCAGCCCAACGTCTGGAACTGGTGGAAAATGGCTCGATAACGCTGGAAATGGAGGTGATTATCGGCAAACGTTCGCGCCAAACGCCAAGTTTCAGCGAGTTGATGACCGAAGTCGTACTCAACCCGGACTGGAATATCCCGCCCCGTATCGCCACGGAAGAAATTCTGCCGAAACTGCGTGAAAACCCTTCGTTTGCTGAATCCCAGGGCATCCGCGCTTTGCAGGGCAATACGCCGGTGGCCTGGTCCGAGATCAGCGAAGAACAACTCCACAGCGAGGAATTTCCATACCGCCTGCAGCAGGTCGCCAGTGACGCCAACGCACTCGGCCGCTACAAATTCCTGTTCCCGAACCCTTACATGGTCTATCTGCACGATACACCCCATAAAGGCCTTTTCAGCCGTGACCGACGGGCCCTGAGCCATGGCTGCGTACGCCTGCGACAACCGGATAAACTCGCCCAACATCTGCTGGCCGGCAGCGGCTGGGATCAATCGCGGATCGATCGCCGGATTGCCTCGGGTAAACAGCAAAGTATCCAACTCGAACAACCCATGCCGATCTACATCATGTATCTGACAAGCTGGGTCAACGACAAAGGACAACTGGAACTGTTTCCGGATACCTACCGGCAGGACTCGCCTCTCGATAACAGCCTGATCGCCCTGGCCAAGCCACCGGCTGGCAAAACGTCCGATGTCACTGTCGCGAATCTGCAAATGGATGAGCGTCGCGAAAAAAACAACCGCGAATCACCTCATAGTCTAAACTGATATTACCGCACAGTCATAAACACTGAAGCTGTTCAAAACCCCCGAGGTCCGTTCTGTAGAGTTGTGATCACGCCGACTCCGGCACAGTGAATAGCCGCGACGCCTCCCAAAACAGCCGGGAACTGTGATAGACTTTGCGCGTTTTTTTAATAAAAAGTGTGCAGAGGTGTTTATCCATGAATGACGTCGGGCGACGGCGCTTTTTAACCGCAGCTATGACGGTTTCCGGTGGACTGGCAATGAGCACAAGCCCACAACTGCTGGCAGCTCCGAGCAAGGAACGCCGACTGTTTCTGAAAAACATGCACACCGGTGAATCGCTGGACGTCATGTACTGGAAAAACGGCATCTATATCCCGGAATCAACCGAGGCAATCAGCCAGATACTGCGGGATCACCGGCGCAATGAGCAACACGATATCGACCCCTCGCTGCTGGACCTGCTGCACAATCTGCACGCCGCCGTGGAAGCGCCTTTCGGCATCGAGATTTTCTCCGGTTACCGCTCACCGGAAACCAATCAGGCGTTGCGCGAGAATAACAAAGGCGTAGCCAAGAAAAGCCTGCATATGGTTGGCAAGGCCGTCGACATCCGCATCCCACGCATCAAGCTGGGTAATGTCCGCAAAGCGGCTCTTGCCTTGCAAAGCGGTGGCGTCGGCTACTACAGCAAATCCGGTTTCATCCACGTCGACACCGGCCCGGTTCGCCAGTGGTCAGGTAAAAGCTGAGTCGCAAACCAGAGTAAGTCTCCGTTATTATCGGCAGATCGATCAGTTGGCATCTGTCGGGACGTCTTTATCCTTGCGTGACCTGGTTGATTAAATCATCCGGGTTGCGTGAAAAATCCAAATTAAACACCTAAAAACGCCTGCCGCGCTCCGGCAGTGAAATACTTATCTCCACACCTTGCCGATCGCTGACATTCGCGGCCCGCAGTGTCGCGCCATGAGCTTCGCCGATCAATCTGACAATATACAAGCCCAACCCCAAATGCGGAG
>JAGRHW010000455.1 GCA_020444765.1 Gammaproteobacteria bacterium
TCGGCGATGGCCAGCGCCTGGCGCGCGTTCTGCTCAACCATCAGCACCGCGGTGCCGGCCTTGCGCACGTCGAGTATGCGGTCGAATAATTCGTCCATGACGATGGGTGAAACACCGGCGGTGGGCTCGTCCAGCATCAGCACCTGCGGGCGGGTCATCATGGCCCGGCCGACCGCCACCTGCTGACGCTGTCCGCCGGATAACTCGCCGGCCGCCTGCCGGCGTTTTTGCCAAAGCACCGGAAACAGGTCGTAAACCTGTTGCAGGGTGCCGCTGATGTCGTCCTTGCGCAGATAGGCGCCCATCTCGAGATTTTCCTGCACGCTCATGCCGGTAAAGACGTTGTGGGTCTGCGGCACAAACGCCATGCCGGCGGCGATCCGGTCCTGCGTATTCAAGGCGCTGATATCCCGACCGTCGAGCGTCACGCGGCCAAGACGCAGGTTCAACAGGCCAAGCATGGCTTTCATGGCGGTCGATTTACCGGCCCCGTTCGGTCCGACGATGACGGCGATTTCGCCGCGCTCGACGCTGATAGTGCAGTTATCGAGAATATCCGCGCCGCCATAGCCGCCGGTCATGGATTCGGCCACGAGAAACGCCATCAGACGACAGGCCCCGGTTTGTTTTTCAGGCCGCGGCCGAGATAGGCTTCGATCACCTCCTCGTTGTTGCGGATTGCCTCTGCGCTGCCTTCGGCCAGCACCGCGCCCTCGGCCATGCAGATCACCGGGTCGCAAAGCCGTGCGATAAAATCCATATCGTGTTCGATCATGCAGAAGGTATAGCCGCGCTCCTGGTTGAGCCGCTGTATGGCGTCGCCGATATCGTTCAACAGAGTCCGGTTGACGCCGGCGCCCACCTCGTCCAGCAGAACGACCCGGGCATCGGTCATCATTGTACGGCCCAGTTCGAGCAGCTTTTTCTGTCCGCCGGACAGCCTGCCCGCCAGCTGCCGGGCGACCGGCGCGAGCTTCAGAAACTCCACGACGTCCTGCGCCCGTTCGCGCAGCCGCGCTTCCTCCTCGCGAATCTGGGCCGGGTGCAGCCAGGCGCCAAGCAGACTTTCGCCGGTTTGTCCGGCCGGCACCATCATCAGGTTTTCAAGTACCGTCAGGCTGGAGAATTCGTGGGCGATCTGAAAAGTCCGCAGCAAACCGCGGCCAAACAACACATGCGGCGGCAAGCCGGTAACCTCTTCGTCGGCGAGAAAAATCCGCCCCTTGTCGGGCGCAAGATTACCGGCGACGATATTGAAAAGCGTGGTTTTGCCCGCACCATTCGGACCGATCAGCCCGGTGATCGAACCTTTCCTGATGGTCAGAGAAGCGTCGTCGACGGCACGCACGCCACCGAAGTGCTTGCTGACCGCTTCAACACGTATCAAGTGGCGTAACTCTGGGCAGGGTGTTCCGCTAAGGCGTTGTTCATCATCGGGATTTTTACCACGCCCGGAAAGCAACGCGAACACTTGCGGAATGCCATCCGTCTAAATTTTGCTTTGTAATCAATGATAATAGTTCGCATTTGTGTTTACATCGAAGATAATCACCGATAGACTGAGCCGTTCGCTTTATAGGAGTTCAAGAATCAATGAAACCCCGAAATCGTCTGACCGCTGTACTGTTCGGCGCTATCGTCTTTACCATGCAACCGCTGTTCGCTTCCGATGAAGTCAATCTTTATTCGGCGCGTATTGAAGATCTGATCAAACCCTTGCTCGACCAGTTTACCGATTCTACCGGAATCAAAGTCAATATGGTCACCGGCGGCGCCAGCGAGCTGATCAAACGGCTCGAAGCCGAAGGGCAGAATACGCCGGCGGATCTGCTGCTGACGACCGACGCCGGACGTCTGCATCTGGCAAAAACCCAGGGCCTGCTGCAGCCGGTAGACAGCGCATCGGTCGGCGATCTGGTCCCGGAGCATTTGCGTGACCTGGACGGCCAGTGGGTCGGTCTGTCACAACGCGCGCGGGTGATCGTGTACAGTCTGGAGCGCGTCAAGCCGGAGCAACTCACCACTTACGAGGATCTTGCCGATCCGAAGTGGCAGGGAAAAATCTGCGTCCGCTCATCGGATAATATCTACAATCAGTCGCTGCTGGCTTCGATGATTGCCCATCACGGTCCGGAACAGGCCGAGCAATGGGCGCGCGGCGTGGTCGCCAATATGGGCCGTCCGCCAAAGGGCAATGACCGCGCCCAGGTCACGGCGGTGGCTACCGGGGAATGCGATCTGGCTATCGTGAACAATTACTACGTCGCCAATATGATTCAGTCCTCGAAAGAGGACGAGCGCGACGCGGCCAGCAAAATCGGGGTTTTCTATCCGAACCAGCAGGACCGCGGCGCGCATATGAACGTCAGCGGAATCGGCGTCACCAAGTACAGTAAAAATCACGACAACGCGAACAAGCTTATCCGCTTCCTGCTCAGCGACCAGGCGCAACAATGGTATGCCACCAGAAACAACGAATACCCGGTGCGCGAAAACATCGGTGTCAGCGAGACCATCCTCTCATGGGGTTATCCCTTCAAACAGGATGATCTGCCGATGTTTCAGCTTGGCGAACTCAATTCCGAGGCGGTAAAAATCTTTGACCGTGCAGGCTGGAAGTAACTCTTACCCGATTCCGCCCTCCGGTCCGGTAGCGGCGGCACACGATAAGCGACGGCCGGCTTTACGCCAGCCGTCGCTGTTTTTCATTCTGACCGCCCTGCTCGCGCTGATTGTGGCGCTGCCGGTCTTTACAGTTATCTCGTTCCTCTTCAGTCCTTCCACCGATACCTGGCAACATCTCGCCGATACGGTTCTCAGCGATTACGTTAGCAATTCCCTGCTGTTGATGCTCGGGGTGACGATCGGCGCCGGCAGTATGGGTGTGACCATGGCCTGGCTGGTCAGCATGTATGAATTTCCGGGACGCGGCCTTTTTACCTGGTCGCTGCTGCTGCCGCTG
>JAGRHW010000456.1 GCA_020444765.1 Gammaproteobacteria bacterium
TACCGAGGGCTGGTTGGCGAGCGCCATGGCGATCATCACGCGCTGTCTTTGGCCGCCGGACAATTCATGCGGATAAGCATTGAGCCGGCGTTCGGGGTTGCGGATCTGCACCTTGCCAAGCAGAGACAGGACTTCCGCACGGGCGGCTTTTTTCGACAGGCCGCGGTGCAAAATCAGGGTTTCGCTGATCTGCCGCTCAACCGTATGCAAGGGATTGAGCGCGGTCATCGGCTCCTGGAAAATCATACTGATGCCGTTGCCACGAATACTGTTCATTCGCGACTCGTCGAGTTTCAGCAAATCCTCACCACCATAGATCACCTCACCGGAGGCGATCGACGCAACCTGCGGTAAAAGCCGCATGATGGCATTGGCAGTCACCGATTTTCCGCTGCCGCTTTCGCCGACCAGTGCCACCGTTTCGCCCTTGCGCAGTTCAAGCGAAACCTGTTTGACCGCGTGCAGGGTCCGGCCGGTGAGCCGGAAATCCACACTCAGCTTGTCGACCCGCAGAACCGGATTGTTAGATTCAGCCTGACTCATACGATACTCTTGCGCGGATCGAACGCATCGCGAACCGCCTCTCCGATAAACACCAGCAGACTCAGCATGATCGACAATACAATAAACGCAGTGATGCCGAGCCAGGGCGCCTGCAGATTGTTCTTGCCCTGATTCAGCAGCTCGCCCAGCGACGGCGAGCCCGGCGGCAGGCCGAAGCCCAGAAAGTCGAGACTGGTCAGCGTGGTGACGGCGCCCGACAGAATAAACGGCAAAAAGGTAATCGTCGCCACCATGGCATTCGGCAAGACATGCCGGTACATAATCGTGGTATCGGCCACCCCGAGCGCCTTGGCCGCGCGCACGTAATCGAAGTTTCTGGCGCGTAGAAATTCGGCGCGCACCACACCGACCAGCGCCGTCCAGGAAAACAGGATCATCAGAATCAGCAGCGAGAAAAACCCGGGTGTAATCGCTGCTGACATGATAATCAATAAATACAAGACCGGCAGGCCTTGCCAGATTTCGATAAACCGCTGTCCGAAAAGATCAATCCGTCCGCCGAAATAGCCCTGAAAGGCGCCGGCCATCACGCCGATCAACGAACTGAAAAGTGTCAGAGCCAGACCGAACAACACGGAAATCCTGAACCCGTAGATAACCCGCGCCAGCACATCCCGCCCCTGGTCATCGGTGCCCAGCCAGTGTCTGGCGGAAATCGGCGTTGGCGGGCTTTGCTCCGTCTCGTAATCGATCGTGTCGTAAGACCAGGGAATCGGCGCCCAGATAATCCAGCCGTCTTCCTCGATCAACTCCTGGACATAGGGGTCTCGGTATTCCGCCTCTGCCTCGAATTCACCGCCGAAATCCGTCTCGGTATAAACCCTGAACACCGGAAAATAAGAGCCACTCTTGTAATTGATATATAACGGTTTGTCATTGGCGATAAATTCGGCAAACAGGCTGAAAAAAAACAGTACCAGAAAGATCCACAGCGACCAGTAACCACGCCGGTTGGCCCGGAAGTTCAACCAGCGCCGCCAGGTGATCGGATTGACCTGTTTGCCGAAGATGCGGTTTTCCATCACGTCTGCTTGCTTTCGAAATCGATACGCGGATCGATCAGGTGGTAAGTCAGGTCACCGATCAACTGCAACACCAGACCCAGCAGGGTGAATATATACAGCGTCGCGAACATGATCGGATAATCGCGGTTGATGGCCGCCTCGAAACCAAGCAGACCCAGCCCGTCGAGGGAAAAAATCACCTCGATCAACAGGGCGCCGGTAAACAGCGCGCTAATGAACGCGGCCGGAAAACCGGCGATCACGATCAGCATGGCATTGCGGAACACATGACCGTACATCACGCGGTTTTCGGTCAGACCCTTGGCACGCGCGGTTTGCACATATTGCAGGCGGATCTGGTCGAGAAAGGAATTTTTGGTCAGAACGGTCAGGCTGGCGAAACCGCCGATAACCATCGACACCACCGGCAAGGTGATATGCCAGAGGTAATCCTTGATCTTTTCCCAACTGCTGAGCTGGTCGAAGTTGTCCGACACCAGCCCGCGCAGCGGAAACCAGTCGAAATAACGGCCGCCGGAAAACAGCACGATCAGCAGAATGGCAAACAGAAAGCCCGGCACCGCATAGCCGACGATGACCACACCGCTGGTCCAGGCATCGAAACGCGAGCCGTCGCGCCGCGCCTTGGCGATGCCGAGCGGAATCGACACCAGATACACCAGAAACGTGGTCCACAGCCCGAGCGAAATCGAGACCGGCAGTTTATCGATGATCAGCGCCATCACGTTCTGACTGCGGAAATAACTCTCACCGAAGTCAAAACGCAGATAGTCCCACATCATCTTGAAAAACCGCTCATGGGCGGGCTTGTCAAAGCCGAACTGTTTTTCGATCTCGGCAATGATGTCCGGGCGCAGGCCCTGCGCGCCGCGGTACTTGCTGTTCTCGCCCTGGCTGCGTGTCGCGGCCTGGTCGATACCGCCGCCGCTGCCGGTAAAGCGCGCGGTTGCGCCCACCGCGGTGCCCTCAAGTTCGGCCAGCGCCTGCTCGACGGGCCCACCCGGGGCAAACTGGATAATGACGAAATTGATCAGCATTATCCCGAACAAGGTCGGGATAATCAGCAGCAATCGTCTGAGAAGATAGGCGGTCACGGATGGCGCGGATCAGCGTTTCTTGTCCGGGTCATACCACCAGGTCGAGGTGATACCGACGCCAAATTTCGGTGTGCGTGCCGGGCGGCCGTATAAATCCCAGTAGGCGACCCAGCTGTTCGCGCGATAATACAAGGGTACCGCGTAATAACCGGACAGCAGCACCCGGTCGAGCGCATGCATGATCGCGTAATGCGTTTCGGAATCCTTGGCCTCTATCACCTGTTCGATCAGCGCGTCGACAACCGGATGTTCGATA
>JAGRHW010000457.1 GCA_020444765.1 Gammaproteobacteria bacterium
ATGAAGCCCGCAAGGGTTCGCCCGACGCCTTGATCGCTACCGGCCGCTCCGATTATCCGAACCAGGTCAATAACATTTTATGTTTTCCGTTTATTTTCCGCGGTGCACTCGATGTCGGCGCCACTGTCATCAACGACGCAATGAAAATCGCCTGCGTCCAGGCTATCGCCGAGCTTGCGCGGCGTACCACCTCGGCTGAAGTCGGAGTCGCCTATCGAGGGGAGCGGCTTGCATTCGGACCGGATTACCTGATTCCCAAACCCTTCGATCCGCGCCTGTTGCCGGTGATTGCCCTGGCGGTTGCCAAAGCCGCCATAGAGTCGGGGGTTGCGACACGTCAGATCGACCTCAATGACTACCGCGACAGCCTGCAGGCCAAAGTCTACCGTTCGTCGCTGGTGATGCGTCCGGTCTTCGAAGCCGCCCGCAAAACCAAGCGCAGGGTAGTCTTTGCCGAAGGCGAGGATGAGCGCATTCTGCGTTGCGCGCAAGCCATGCTGGAGGAAAACCTCTCGCCACCGATATTGATCGGCCGGCCGGATGTGGTCGCGGCGCGGATCGAACGCACAGGCCTGGAGCTCACCCCGGGTAAAGACATCGAGCTGGTCAACCCCGAGCATGACCCGCGCTACCGCGACTACTGGCAGACCTATCATTCAATTACCGAACGCCGCGGCCTGACACCGGATCTGGCGCGCGCCGTCCTGCATACCAATACCACGGCGATTGCGGCCATCATGGTTTATCGCGGTGAAGCCGACAGCATGATCTGCGGCGCCTTCGGCCAATACCTCTGGCACCTGAACTATGTCCGGCAGGTTCTGGAAAATCCGTCCATCCACCCTGTTGGCGCGATGTCCCTGATCCTGCGTCAGGAAGAACCGCTGTTTATCGCCGACACCCACGTCCACGTCGAGCAGGAACCGGAAAGCCTGGCGGAGACGGTCATCGCCTCTGCCCGCCATGTACGCCGCTTCGGCATCATGCCGAAAGTCGCCCTTTGCTCCAGCTCGCAATTCGGCAATCTCGACAACCACTCTGGACGCGTGATGCGCGCGGCTCTGGCAATACTCGACAGCAAACCGCGCTGCTTTGAATACGAAGGTGAAATGCACTCGGACACGGCACTGAATGCCAACCTGCGTGAACGTCTGTTCCCGAACTCGCGCCTGAAAGGCAAGGCCAACGTGCTGATATTTGCCAACTCTGACGCCGCCGGCGCCGCGCGTAATCTGCTGAAGAGCTGCGCGGATGGTCTGGAAGTCGGCCCGATTCTGATGGGGATGGGCAATAAAGCGCACATCGTGACATCTTCCATCACCGTGCGCGGGCTGATCAACGTCGCCGCTCTGGCCAGTACGGATGTTTCGACTTACGGTTGATGGCGCTGTGCCCGAAACCTCGTTGCGGATAAGGGCTCGCGGCTAACGCCAAAATAACGCCTGTGCAGGCTCAAGGTAGATCCTGATCGGCGTCGCACGTCCCTGTGCGCAATCCAGGCCGGAAACTCCGGCCTCTACCGGACGATCAGGCTGCCGCTTTCCGAGGCAGCCGGCAATAGCCGCAGGAAAGAATCTGACAGCTTAAGCGGAAGAACACCTGAATGGTCTTGAGCTGAACCAGGATAAAAGGCGCCAGTACGATAAAGTAGCCCGGCGACAAATGACCGACCAGCCCGTTCTTCATAAGCCCGAAGTTGAGAAAGAACATGCCGAATACGAACAGCGCGACGCCCGGGCAGATCAGGGCAAACGTACCAGCATCGCCGTCCGGGCCGTTGACGTAATCGCGAAAATAACCGACGTGTTTCATCACGCTGTAGCCGATCAGACCGATCAGGATTTCCAGGGACAGAATCACCGATGTCAGCACGAACAGGCTCGGCTGAGACAGATCAGCGGCAAAGCCGTGATGCAGTCCCATGGTCAGGCGGATCAGCGTGATGCCAGTCAGCGTCAGAATCGGAATCAGAATCCACAGACTCGGACTCGCCGCCTTGGCGATACCGTGCTGCAGAATCGACTGGAAGCCCAGCACCAGCTTGATCAGTGCCAGTACGCCCGCGATCGCCAGGAAGAAAATCGAGAAAAAGATACCGATCGCATTAACCGCCGTGTGGTGACTCATCGCCCCCGGCGCGGCCAGCCCCACCGCCACCATCGTCAGCGCGAAGATCGCGATCATCTGGCTCAGGTTGTTATTGGCGCCGAAATCGAAATCGCCCGAGGTGAACAAGCGTACGAAGTAGTCACCCAGGATTCGTAGCGCATAAGCGCCAACAGCGAGAAACGCGACAAGCGCCATCGGGAACAGATACTCGACCACCGACCACAGGTTCGGCACGAACAGCGCACCCAGCACAAAGGCGACGTTGATCGACATGGCCAGCGTCAAGGGAATCGCCATCAGGGCCACTTCGGCATTGGATGACTTCAGCGTGGCAAATGCCGAGGTCTGCCGAAACTTGCGATACTGCCCGATATTCCAGATCAGCAAGCGGAAATGGATAAACGCAAAAACCGCGATCACCAGCAAGTCAGCGAGCAGAAGACCGGCGGTCAGCGGGTTGTCGCCGGTCAATACCGGATAGATGTCATTGAACGTGGCCAACGGCGTGTCCGGATGCTTGATCATAAACATCGGATACATAAAGAACGAAACCGCCAGACCGCCCGCACCAAGAGATGCAAGGAAAAACAAAGGGCTATAAGAGGAACCTAGATCCTTTCTTAGCATGGTGCTGCTCCTTTTGAATATTAGTCGCAACTAATATAGTGCTAATCAGAATCGATTTCCAGACACGGGCTCCGATCTGTCCAATCTGTATCACCGGACATTCGATAATAGCCGGCATCTTGATCTGACATCCGGCTGAGGTCTGCAAGATGCGCCTCGCTGGCAGCCCTCGAGGCCAGCCAGGCGGTA
>JAGRHW010000458.1:0-1314 GCA_020444765.1 Gammaproteobacteria bacterium
TCCAGCCGCGGACTGTCCGGTAGTCGCACTGGATCCCCGACTAAAGCATTCGGGGATGACGTTTCCCCCACCTCGTCATTCCCGCGCAGGCGGGAATCCAGCTGCGGATTTTCCGGGACAGACAAGGAGTCAACCCACTCGGGAATAACGGGGCGATCTCTTCAAGGCCCTGCGGGTTATTTTTGAACAAGGCTTGGCTGAACATAATGTTATGTTATAACATTATGTTCAGCAGCTCTTAGTGTAACTGCCACCAATTCCACAACTTCTACCTCTGGAAACCCGATCTATGTTGCATATCACCAAACCGACTCTGCCCACCTTGTTATTGCTCGCCACGATGACCATGCTCACCGCCTGCGACAATGACGACAACAATGATCCCGCTGATGACAGCGAAACGACGTCACCTGAAACCTCCACCCCGGAAACGTCGTCCGTTGGCCTGCCTTCAGGTCTGTTTCTCAGCCTGCTGGACACCAGCAGCGGTGCGTATTACCTGTTCAATACCGACAGCGAAACCCTCACCGACCTCAATGAAGCAGCCGGCGCCAGTGAAGACAGTTCCGTGCAGAAGTTGCAAATCACCGACACATCGCTACTCGGTCATTTTCTGCACTGGCCGGATTTCCGTCTGGTCGACGACGAGGAATCGCTGGATAACAAATACCTGCTGATGAAACCCGACTACACAGTGGGCAGCACGATCGACGCCGATCAGTTTATACAACTGGCGCATTTTCATGACGACACCCTGGCCGCACACAGTGCTGATGAATTCGCCGATCCGGAGCCGGGCAGTGCCAAGGCTGCAGGCCTTGAACGTTTGAACAGCTTTGTCGCCGAGCAGCAGGCGTTGGCCGCAGAAGTGACCGACGTAATGCCCGACGGGGAAGAGCTTTGCCGCGCCTTTGTCGACCCTTACCTGCTGTTCGAGTCCAGCCATGAAGAAGACCACGACGAGGAGGCAGCAGAAGACAGCGAGCATGAGCACGATCATGACGACCTGGTCCATATGGCACTAAGCACCAGTGGCCGGATGTATTTTTTCACCGAGGAAGACACCGGCCTGGAACAAAGCCAGGGCTTCGTCAAACTGGATGACGTCACCAGCATCAGCGACTGCAACCGCACGACCATCGTTCACGCCAGTGATGACGGCGTGCTGGTGTTTATCCCGGATACGCAAAAGCTTTATCTGGTCGATTCCCACGGTGCCGACTATCACCAGCACTCCACCTGGGACGTCTCGGCCGTCCTGCCCGAAGGCGTGCGCGCGGACATGATCGCGGTGCTGGGCGCCGGCAGTGACGA
>JAGRHW010000458.1:1336-2925 GCA_020444765.1 Gammaproteobacteria bacterium
GACCATTAAACACCTGCCCGAAACACCCCGGCGTTTGTCATAACGCCGGGCTTCCCAGAGAAACACAGCATGATCAAACCCGGTTTTTTGTGCCTGAGCGGCGCTCTCCTCAGCGCCACCGCGCTGGCAGAAAATACCAGCCCGCTGGAACTGGAAACCATCGAAGTCCAGGACACCCTCATCGACGAGACACAGCCCGCCGCTACCCGCGATCTGCGCCGCCGCGCCGGCAATGAAACCCTGGGCGGCTACCTCGACGCCCTGCCCAACGTGGATTCGGCCAGTTACGGCGAAGGCGTGGGCCGCCCCGTGGTGCGCGGCATGAGTGGCTATCGGGTAAAAATTCTGCAAAATGATAATGAAGTCTCCGACCTCTCGGCAATGAGTCACGACCACGCGGTAGCTGTCGCGCCGCGCACCTCGGAGCGCATCGAGCTGCTCAAAGGCCCGGCCTCACTGCTTTATGCCGCCCAGGCCGGTGGCGTGATTCGTATCAGCGATACACTCGACGCACCCTTCCCCGAACCGGGTCTGAGCGGCGAACTGGCCGCCGATGGCCGCGCCGACCCGCAAAGTCACAGCCTCGATGCGCGGCTCGCGCTGGCCAATGAACGCTGGGCGCTGCGCCTCGGCGGCCTACGCCAGCAAGCCGACCCTTACCAGGCCGGCAACGGCGATCGCATCAAGGACTCCGATGTGCAAACCGACCAGGGGCAGATCAGCCTCGGTTGGCGCCCCAACACACGCAGCGAGTGGCAGCTCAACGCCACCCGGCTGGAAAAAGACTACGGCATCCCCAACGCCACCGATGAAGCCACCCGCATCAACATGGAGCGCGAAGACATCGGCGCCAAACTGCGTTACCTGCCCGCCGCCGAGTGGCTGGATCTGATCACAGTGGATGTGTTGCACAGCGATTATCTGCACGACGAAACCGAAGGCGGGCGCAAGGACGGCCTGTTCGGCCAGAAACAACAGCGCGCCAGCCTCAACCTCGCCTGGGCCTCCGCGGACTGGCTGGGCGAAACCCGCCTCAGCCTCGCCAACAGCGAGCTGCGCGTGTGCCATGAACACGGCGCCTGCGAGGATTTTAGCGACGCGACACGCACCGGCAACCCGCTCGGCGAGTCAGTCTTGCAATATTGGCAAAACACCGGCCTGCCCTACAGCCACGGCCACCCCATGCCAGACACCGAAAGCCGCTATCTGCAAGTCTCGACCAGCGCTGAAACCACCTTACAGGCCGGCCCCGACTTCAGCCTTGGCCTGCACTGGGAGCAGCGCCGGCTGAGCGCCGACCCGGACAATATTCAGGAACAATGGGTACACCCCGCCGAACTTGACCCCGATTACTACAACAACCGCGACGATCACGCCGCCAGCGTTTCCGCGGGGCTGAGCGGCCCGGCAAGCGGCAACCGCCCCGGCTGGCAGGCCAGCGTGAGCTATATCGAACGCTTGCCCAGCGTGGACGAGCTGTACTGGAACGGCTTTCACCACGCCACCGACAGCTATATTTTCGGCAACAGTGATCTCGACAAGGAACGCAGTGTCAATCTGGATCTCGACCTGCAATGGGAACTCACCCG
>JAGRHW010000459.1 GCA_020444765.1 Gammaproteobacteria bacterium
TTCGCATGGTAGTTGTTCAACTCGGAAATGATATCGACAACGCGCGTGTTTCTAAGGTCAGGACAGTTCTCCTTAAAGGTGAAACCCATGATCAGGATATTCGCGCCAACCACGTGAATTCGCTTGCGGGTCAGCATTTTTATCACTTGCTCGGCAACGTAGCCGCCCATGCTGTCATTTATTTGCCGTCCGGACAGAATAACCCGTGGATGGTAGCCTATTTCCTGGGCCTTATGTGTCAGGTAATAGGGGTCCACACTAATACAATGCCCGCCAACCAGGCCCGGTCGAAAGGGCAGAAAGTTCCACTTGGTACCGGCCGCTTCGAGGACTTCCAGGGTGTCAATGCCGAGTTTCTCAAAGATGATGGCCAGTTCGTTGATCAAGGCAATGTTCAGGTCTCTCTGGGTATTTTCGATAACCTTCGCGGCTTCGGCAACCTTGATGCTGCTCGCAAGGTGAGTGCCCGCGGTTATAATGCTGCGATACAGATCATCGACGAATCTGCCTACTTCCGGTGTGGAGCCGGAGGTTACTTTTTTGATCGTACTGACCCGATGCTCTTTGTCGCCGGGGTTGATTCGTTCCGGGCTGTAGCCGGCATAAAAATCCTTGTTGAAGGTCAGGCCGGACTTGCTTTCGAGTATCGGAACACAGACTTCTTCGGTGGCGCCCGGGTAGACAGTGGATTCGTAGATGACAATATCACCCGCTTTCAGAACCTGAGCGATGGTTTCACTGGCCTTTTCGAGTGGCGTCAGGTCGGGCTGCTTGTGTCGGTTTATCGGCGTGGGGACCGTCACGATAAAAATGTTGCACTCTTCAATTCCGGCCAGATCGTTTGCATAGCTCAGCAACGAGGCACTTTTTAATTCTTCCGAATCGACTTCCAGTGTTCGGTCCGTGCCGTTGCGTAACTCTTCAATGCGTTGCCGGTTGATGTCAAAACCGATGGTTTTGTATTTTTTGCCAAATTCCACAGCTAGTGGCAATCCGACATAGCCCAGCCCGATAATGGCGATTTGATTATCTTTTGCGAGATCCAACATGTTGCGTCCTAAATGGATAGACTAGAATTGAAAAAAGTTATGACTGCATTGGGCATGTTGTCAAAGCCGAAGTTGCAGGCACGTGATAAGATGCCGTGTATCACCAGCGCTTTCACGCCATGATTCAGTGTAATTATATAGATCGGTAAATTTAGGATTTCTTTAGTTATTTTTAAAGTTACCGATAACCCTCCATGTATGGCGGTGACGCGCCCAAAACTCAACTATTATACCTGATTTCTAATTCCTAAAGAGATACAGTGGGCACATTCAGACTCTTCAAGCTCTACCTCAGGGTTCCCTTCCTGGTGTTGGGGCTGATCGAATTCGTTATTTGCCTGATTGCGGTATTTATTGCTGTTTATGCACGTTTTGATGGCATGCAGTTGGAGTCGGTCGGCGGGATAGACTCCCCGGTTATCAGCGCACTGATGTTCGGCCTCGTGATGACGCTTTCGATGATGGCGATGGGTTTGTACCAATCGAGTTTTCGCGGTGGTTCACTGGGTGTTTTTCTCAGAACTCTGATCGGCTTTATCGTCGGCGCCGGTATTCTGGCGCTGGTCTTTTACGTCATACCCAGCTTGTATATGGGCCGCGGCGTGCTCGGCATAGCCACGGTATTGGCTTTCTTTATGGTTGGCACCGTGCGTCCGGTGTTTTTTTATTACGTCGATAAAGACGTGATAAAAGTTCGGGTCGGTGTCGTCGGGACGGGCAAGCGGGCGGCCTCGATCGAAAACCGTCTGCGTAGAAAGTCGGACAGACGTGGGTTCAAGATCATCAGTTACATCACCCTCGATGATTACGAGGACGTTGAAGTACGGTCCGGCCCGACGGTCAGATTGGGTGATAAGACACTCTTGCAGTATTGCGACGAGCAGGATATCGAGGAGTTGGTCGTTGCGCTGGATGAAAGGCGTGGACGTTTGCCGACCGAGGAGCTGCTGGAATGCAAACTGAGCGGCATCGATGTTATCGATGTGTTGACGTTTTTCGAGCGTGAACAGGGAAAACTGCCGCTGGATATCATGAAGCCGGATTGGCTGATCTTCTCTGACGGGTTTGATCAGGGAGCGCTGCGAGACGTTTTCAAGCGCTCTTTCGATATCCTGGCGAGCGGCTTCGTGCTCAGCCTGACCTGGCCGTTCATGTTGGCTGCCGCTATTGCCATCAAGCTGGAAGATGGCTGGGATAAACCGATCATCTACAGGCAGATTCGCACCGGGCAGCGTAATCTGCCATTTGCGGTTCTCAAGTTCCGTAGTATGTCGGTCAATGCCGAAAAGGACGGAAAGGCGCAATGGGCAAGCAAAAATGATACGCGTATTACCAGAACAGGTAATTTTATCCGACGAACCCGGATTGACGAGCTGCCTCAGATTATCAACGTCCTGCTTGGTGATATGAGTTTTGTCGGCCCGCGGCCGGAACGGCCTGAGATTATCGAGGAGCTGGTAGAGGAAATTCCCTATTACAAGGAGAGGCACCGTGTAAAACCCGGTATTACCGGCTGGGCGCAGGTATGTTACCCCTACGGCGCATCGATTGAGGACTCGCGGCAGAAACAGGAGTTCGACTTGTATTATGTTAAGAATCATACGATTTTTCTGGACGTATTGATTCTCCTTCAGACTGCCGAAGTGGTGTTTTTCGGTAAAGGCGTGCGGTAAAGGTCCAGGCTGGCTTTACTCAGCCGGTCAGCGGCGGGTCTCGCTCATACGCCGACCCAGGGTGTCGCCGACGCTGGTTGAAGAAGTGCCGAGATAGTGACCATTATTGATGTCGTAATCGAGCTGTTTGTTCCAATGGACCTTGTCAGGGATTGTCGATTTGATTTGTTGGCTGCCGGTAGTGGCCGGGCTGT
>JAGRHW010000045.1 GCA_020444765.1 Gammaproteobacteria bacterium
AATCGGCCTACAACTTCGAGCATGCCAATACCGACGAGCTGTTTCATACCTTCGATGTGAGTGAATCCGAGGCACTGCGACTGGTCGAGCTCGGTTTGCCTCTGCCGGCTTACGAGCATGTACTGCGCGGTTCGCATACATTTAATCTGCTGGATGCGCGGCATGCGATATCGGTTACCGAGCGTCAGCGTTTTATTTTGCGTGTTCGAACCATGGCGCGGGCGGTTGCCGAGAGTTACTACGCATCGCGCGAGAAACTCGGGTTTCCCCTGATTCGCAACGAGCGGGAGAAGTCCAATGGCTGATCGCGACGATTTACTGGTAGAACTCGGCTGCGAAGAATTACCGGCGGGTTCGGTGTTGCCGCTGGCGCAATCACTTGGCGACCTGCTTGCCGAGTCGTTGCAAGAGGCGGCGTTCGAACCAGGCGAAGTGGAGGTTTTTGCAACCCCGAGACGTATCGCCGCACTGATCCGTGGCGTCAGAAAGCGTCAGGCGGACCGCGAGATCGAGCGTCGTGGCCCGGCGGTGGATATGGCCTTCGATGAAAGCGGTGCGCCGAAACCGGCCGCACTTGGCTTTGCCAAATCGGTTGGTGTCGAGGTGGCGGATCTGCAGCGCCTGAAAACCGACAAGGGCGAGTGGTTGTATTATAAGCTGCAGCAAGCCGGCGAAACCCTGGAGGCTGGTCTGCCGGCTATGCTTGAAAAAGTGTTCGCCGCCATGCCGATGCCGAAACGCATGCGCTGGGGCGATCTGGACATCGAATTTTTACGACCCGTGCACTGGCTGCTGGTCTTGCATGGCACGCAGTCGATCAAGGGCGCGGCAATGGGGCTTGACTTCGATCGGAAAACCCGCGGCCACCGGTTCCATGCGCCGGACTTTATCGACATTCCCTCGACCGGGGATTATGAACCGGTTCTGCGTGACAAGGGTAAGGTGATTGCAGGGTTTGCCGAGCGCCGGCAACTGGTCATAGACGCGGTGAGCAAAAACGCCGGGCAGTTCGGCGGCCGGGCAGTCATGGACGATGCGCTGGTCGACGAGGTGACCGCGCTGGTCGAATGGCCGGTGGCGGTGACCGGCCGTTTCGAGGAGGAATACCTCGAGGTACCGAAAGAGGCCCTGATTCAGACCATGCAGGAAAATCAGCGTTATTTTCCTCTATTGGCCGAGGATGACAGCCTGCTGGCCGGGTTTATCACTATTTCCAATATCGAGTCGTCCGAGCCCGCGATGGTCCGCCAGGGTAATGAACGTGTCGTGCGACCACGGCTTGCTGACGCGATGTTTTTCTGGCGACAGGATCAGAAAAAGCCGCTGGAGTCCCATCTGGAGGGTCTCAGAAACGTTGTTTTCCAACAGCAGCTCGGCACCCTTTTCGAGAAGACTGAACGACTGGTTTTTCTGGCCGGACATATTGCCGATGAGCTGGGTTTTGACGTGGAAAAATGCAAGCGTGCCGCCTTGCTGTCCAAATGCGATCTGAATACCGAAATGGTTTATGAGTTCGCCAAGATGCAGGGGATCGCAGGGCGTTATTACAGCGCACTGGAAGGCGAGTCCAGGGAAGTGTCCGGGGCGCTAGAGGATCAATACCTGCCGAAGCACGCGGGAGACAAGACGCCGCATCACCCTGTCGGTCAGGTGCTGGCCATCGCCGACAAGCTCGATACACTGGCCGGCATTATCGGTATCGGACAAATGCCGAGCGGCACCAAAGACCCGTTTGCCTTACGACGTGCCGCGCTTGGTTTATTGCGCATCATTATCGAAAACAAGCTCGATCTTGACCTTACCGCTTTGCTGGCCTGGGCAAAACAGGCGCTTGGTGAGAAGCTGGAAAACCCCGGGCAGGTCGACGATGCACTGGACTATATTCTGGAGCGTTTGCGTGCGTATTACCACGATCAGGGCGTGGCGGCGGATATCGTCGATGCGGTCATGGCCGAGCGGCCGACGCGGCCACTGGATTTTGACAAACGCATCAAGGCGGTCGGCGAATTTATCCAGCTTCCGGAGTCTGTTGCGCTGGCCAGTGCCAACAAGCGGATACGCAATATTCTGAAAAAAGCCGGTGCTGCGGCGCCGACCAGTGTTAATCAGGCTTTACTCGATGAGCCCGCCGAGAAAAACCTCCATGCCGTACTCGGTGAGCTGTCGGCCAGTGTCGAGCCGATGTTTGCGCGTGGTGATTACGAACCGGCGCTCAAGGCGCTGGCCGCCTTGCGCGAGCCGGTCGACACGTTTTTCGATACGGTCATGGTGATGGCTGAAGATCAGCAGGTTCGTAACAATCGTCTGGCTTTGCTGCAGCAGGTTGGCGGGCTATGCCTGCGGGTTGCGGATATTTCACGGCTGCAGGTGGACGGCTAGATGAAGCTGATTATTCTTGACCGTGACGGTGTCATCAATCAGGACTCCGATGAATACATCAAGTCGGTGGACGAATGGATTCCCCTGCCTGGCAGTATCGACGCTATTGCAAGACTGACGCAGGCCGGTTATACGGTCGTTGTCGTGACCAATCAATCAGGCCTGGCTCGGGGTTTGTTCGACATCAGCGAGCTGCACGCGATTCACAGCAAAATGCATGACACCGTCAACAAGGCCGGCGGGCGGATCGACGCGGTGCTTTTTTGTCCGCATGGGCCTGGCGATGACTGCAAATGCCGCAAACCCAAGCCGGGTATGCTGCATTCCGTTATGGAGCGGCTGAACAGGGATCTTGCCGGTGTGCCGGTGGTGGGCGACTCCTTGCGCGACCTGCAGGCGGCGATGGCGGTCGGCGCAATGCCCGTGCTTGTATTGACGGGCAAGGGTGCGCGCACCCTGGAAAACAATATGGGGTTGGAGGAAAACATCGCGGTCTACGATGATCTGGCGACATTTGTCGAGAATCTTCTTGAAGAGGGCAAAGAGGCTTGACTCCCGAAATTTTACGTCAGACTCGTCAGGCCAACAAAACCCTGGTTGCAATCCGTTCGTTTCTCTACTGGATTTTATTGACTGTTTCTACGGTCATATGGGCTTGGCCGATTTTGCTTAGCGCCGTCTTTCCCCTGCAGGTCCGTTTCAAAATAATGCGTGTCTGGCCCCGCTTCAATATGTGGGCCCTGAAAACCATTTGTGGAATTCGCTATCGCGTCGAAGGGCTGGAAAACCTGCCGAAAGAGCCGTCGATCATCTTCGCCAAACATGCCTCGACCTGGGAGACGATTGCCCTGCAACTGCTGATTCCGCCGGCGGTTTATGTGGCCAAGAAGCAGTTATTGTATATTCCGTTTTTCGGCTGGGCGATGGCCGTGCTGAATTTCGTCACGATCGACCGCAGTGCCGGGCGCAGGGCGATCGTGTATATGGTCGAGCAGGCCAAGGACCGGCTGGCTCGCGGATTCTGGATCATTATCTTTCCCGAGGGCACGCGCAAGCCGATCGATGCCGAGCCGGATTACAAGATCGGCGGCGCCGTCATGGCCGCGAAAACCGGCGCGAAGGTGGTGCCGGTTGCGCATAACGCCGGGATATTCTGGCCGCGCCACAGCTTTTTAAAATGGCCCGGCGAGGTGACGGTCTGGTTCGGTCCGGCGATCGAGACAAACGGCCTTAGCGCGGAAGAGATTCGTCGCACAGCTCAGAAGGTCATAGAATCGAAAATGCAGGAATTGATTCGTTGACAATGCCTATCGATGCTGATGAAGAATATAGCAATGCCGCTGTGCCAAAGCCGCATTTTGCGGTCGTTCTGGTGCCGGCGCGAAGTCGCTCGCGTTTCTCGGCGTCCTGTGTGGAAATTTTCGATTCCGCCTTATCGGCGATGAACCACGCCGATCCGTCCAACAGAAAATTTGCCGCCAGAGTCAGCGGGCCAAGCAAATCTTCCGAAGGGCAGAGTATTTTTTATTTGCTGGAATGGCTGGACGAATCGCCGTGACGGTTTGCCTGAAATAATCTTTCCTGCAAATTTTCCATCAAGGATCTGAGCGCCTTGCCGCGATGGCTGAGGCGGTTTTTTTCCGACTTTTCAAGCTGCGCCGAACTGCAGTTTTTCTCCGCAACCCAAAACAACGGATCGTAACCGAAACCGTTTTCGCCTTGCGGTTGGTGCAGAATGCGGCCGCGCCAGATGCCCTGGGCTATCACCGGCACCGGATCGTCTGCGTGGCTCAGATACGCCATCACACAATAAAAACTGGCGCCGCGCTGATCCTCGCCGGCATTACCCAGTTGCTGCAGCAGCAGTGCGTTATTGGCCGCGTCGCCAGCGCCTTTGCCGGCCCGTTCGGCGTATCGCGAAGAGTAGATGCCGGGCGCGCCCTGCAGAAAATCCACCGCCAGTCCGGAGTCGTCGGCGATAGCGGGCAGGCCGGTCTGGCGGGCGGCGTTTCTGGCTTTGAGGATGGCGTTTTCGACAAACGACAAGCCTGTCTCCTCGGCCTCGACCACGCCGAGCGAGTCCTGCGGGACAATCTCGATCCCGTGATCGGCGAACAAATCGGCCAGTTCGCGTACCTTGCCGGGATTGCCGGTGGCGAGAACGATTTTTTCCATGGCCGGTCTGTCAGGCTTCCAGCGAATTCCGCTGCGCGGCGACAATTTCGTTGATGCCCTTGCGTCCGAGCGCCAGCATCGACTGCAGTTCGCTGTCGAGAAATGCATTGCCTTCGGCGGTGCCCTGAATCTCGATAAAGCCGCCGGCCTCGTTCATGACCAGGTTGAGATCGGTCTCTGCGTTGGAGTCCTCCGCGTAATCAAGATCGAGCACCGGAACCCCGTCGTAAATACCGACGGAAACCGCGGCCACCGCGCCGAATACCGGGTTACGCGTCAGCAATTTACGTCTGGTCAGGTTAGCCACCGCATCGCACAAGGCCACGTAACCGCCGCTGATGGCTGCTGTACGCGTTCCGCCGTCGGCCTGCAGGACATCGCAATCGATGGTGATCAGGCGTTCGCCGAGCGCACTGAGATCGATGGCCGCACGCAGCGAGCGGCCGATCAGGCGCTGGATTTCCTGGGTACGGCCGCTCTGTTTGCCGGCGGTCGCTTCACGGCGCATACGGGTATTGGTGGAGCGCGGCAGCATGCCGTATTCAGCGGTCACCCAGCCTTCGCCCTTGCCTTTCATCCACGGTGGTACGCGGTCTTCGACACTGGCAGTGCACAAGACCCGTGTGTCGCCAAACTCCACCAGCACCGAACCTTCGGCATGCCGTGTAAAGTTGCGGGTAATCCGGATTGCGCGTAGTTCGTCATTGGCTCTGCCGCTTGGTCTCATGCTGCTCCCTTGTATTCGGTGGCTGGTGTGCGAAAAGTGAGCGGGACATTATAAACGGATCATCAAGCGCCCGTGTTACTATTTCCGGCTATGAAAACGGGAATCGTCCCACGGAGCAGAAGATGTTAAGAAGTATGACGGCCTACGGGCGCAAAGAATCCAGCGGTGAATGGGGTACCCTGACCTGGGAAATCCGCTCGGTCAATCACCGCTATCTGGATATCGCATTGCGCCTGCCCGAGGAATTACGCGCCATCGAGCCGGATGTCCGGGAAGCGATTGCCGCGCGACTCAAGCGTGGCAAGCTGGAGGTTTCGCTGCGGCTGCGCGGTTCTGAAAAAATAGGCGGCGCGCTGAAATACCGGCACGATCTGGCACAACAGGTCATAGCCGCCTGTCGGGAGCTCGAAAATACCGAGATGCGCAATCATGCGCTCGTCAACCCGATTGATGTGCTGCGCTGGCCCGGTGTCGTTGGTCAGGAAGAAGTGGATTACAAGCCGGTGCAACAGGCGGCAATGGAACTGCTCAAGCAGGTGCTCGACGATTACATTGAGTCGCGTGAGCGGGAAGGTGAAAAAATCGCCGCGATGCTGACCCGCCGTTGTGGAGATATTTCTGAAATCGTCAAAAAAGTCCGCCAATTGCGGCCGCAAATGCTGGAGCGTCTGCGTGAAAAATGGCTCGCGCGCCTGGCCGATATCGACGTGCAGGTTGATCCGGCAAGACTCGAACAGGAAATCGTGCTCGCCGCGCAAAAACTCGACGTGGACGAAGAGCTCGACCGACTCGACGCCCACGTGTCAGAGTTGCATGATGTTCTCAAACGCAAGGAACCGGTCGGGCGACGGCTGGATTTTCTGATTCAGGAATTCAATCGCGAAGCCAACACCCTCGGCTCGAAATCCTCGGACAGCGAAACCACCGCTTTGTCCGTCGACCTGAAAGTCCTGATCGAACAGATGCGCGAGCAGGTGCAGAATGTCGAGTAGTGTCTTCGGCTGATGCGACAGGACAGACTTTACGCGATTCTTTCGGCGCTGCCGGCGATGATGTTGATCGCGGGCCTTGTTTATTATTACAAGCATGAGAGTGACGAGGCGGGCGGTGCCTTGCTGCAGCAGCAGAGTCAGGCGATCAACGGCGCTTACAAAGGGATCAGCGCAGTGAACCCGAACAGTCGCGATCAGTATTATCTGTGGATTACAACGGCGGAACGTGATCGCGGCTTGCGTTTGTTGAGCAGTCAGTTGGAACCGCTGGCAAATCTGCAGGCCGGTGACAGGCTTTTAGTGCAGGCCGCTCCGCGTGTCGAGGGTTCCAAAACCCTCTGGGTATACAGGGTCGAGCGGGATGGTTCGGTGTTGCTGGATGATGCGGAGTAAGACGCAGGATTTTTCCTTCCATCCTGTCTGAAACCCGCGTTCGGGGCTTAATCGTCAAATTCGTCCTGGACTTCCTTTTTCCTGCGTTTACTGAAAGACAAGGTTGCCACCAGGCCGGGATTGTTGTCACCGAGCGACAGTTTTGCGCCGTGGATCGAGGCTATGGCTTTTACAAGGCTGAGACCGAGACCGTTGCCGGGTGAGTTGCGTTCGTTTTCCAGGCGCACAAACCGCTGCAGGACGCGTTCGTGATTTTCTTCCGGAATACCGGGGCCGTTGTCGGCAATGGTAACTGAAAACTCGTCGTTATTGCCCTGCACCCAGACATCGATCTGGCCGCCTTCCGGCGTGTATTTCAGCGCGTTGTCGATCAGATTGGTAATCGCCTGGGCGATCAGGTGGCGGTTGCAGAACAGCAGGGGATTGCTGTTTATGTGTGCATTGAGCGTCTGTCCCTGATCCTCGGCAACTGCGACATAAAGTTCGGAAAGTTCCTCGACCAGATCGCCGATCGGCGCGTTGCCCCATTCCGCGTGGTCGATACCGGCTTCCAGACGCGCGATGCTGAGCATGGCATTGAAGGTGTGGATCAGGGTGTCGGCGTCTTGGATTGCCTCGCCGAGGATGCGCTGGTATTCCTCCGGTTCGCGGTCTTCGAGCAGGGTGACTTCGAGCCGGTTGCGCAGGCGCGTCAGCGGGCTGCGCAGGTCATGGGCGACGTTGTTGGTGACTTGCTGCATGCTTTCCATCAGATCTTCGATGCGGTTGAGCATGGCGTTGATCTTGATGGCGATCTCGTCGAATTCGTCGCGCCGGTGGGTTACCGGGATACGCTGCGCGAGATCACCGCTCATGATTTCGCTGGCCGTGCGGTTCACCGAGTCGATACGCCGCAACACGCTGGAGCCGATCCAGCCGCCGCCGACGATCGCGAAGATCAGCGAAATCACGGTTGCTCCGGCGACCAGCCCGAAGGTGTGGTCGAGCAGGGCTTTTTCGTCACTGATTTCGTGGCCGATCGTCAGTTTCAGCCCGTTGGACATTTGCGTGACGGCGACGCGTACCGGGTTGAAGGCGCGCGTGGAGCCGGGTGGCAAGTCGACGACCTCGCCGAGATTTTTGGTGCTGTGCGTGCGCACGGCCTTGAGCCGCAAAGGCTTGTCGGAATTCGGTTCGTTCAGATCGTCGCTGGTGCCGCTTTCCAGGTAATAAAAGCGTCCGTAGGTATCGATCTGGTTGCGGCGCTGGATGGCGTCGAGCAGCTCGGCCAGCGCGCCGGATTTATACAGATTGATCAGGTAATCGGTTTCGAGTCGCAAGCGCGCGTCGACCTGGGACTCGATTTCATCGCGTGTCGACCAGTAGATGAAGCCGAGCGTGGCTGCCGAGAGTAGGCTGAAAAGAATGGCGTAGATGATCGCCAGGCGAAATGCCGAGGTGCGAAGAAGCCGGCCTCTCTGGACGCGCCAGCGTCTTGCCGAACTGTCTGAGGTAAAGAACTCAGGCAGCATTGTGCCGCCCGAGCAGGGTTTGTCGACTCAGGCTAATTCCCTTCCTGGAGTTTGTAGCCTGCGCCACGCACGGTAACCAGTAGCTCGCTATCGAAGTCCTTGTCGATCTTGCTGCGCAGTCGGCTGATTTGTACGTCAATGACATTGGTCTGAGGATCAAAGTGGTAATCCCAGACATTCTCCAGCAACATGCTGCGGGTGACAACCTGGCCGGTGTGGCGCATCAGGTATTCCAGCAGTCGGAATTCGCGCGGTTGCAGATTGATGTTCTTGCCGGCGCGGGTGACTTTGTGGCGCAAAAGATCCAGCGTCAAGTCGCCGACCTGCAGTACCGTGCCCGATGCCTGGGTCTGCGAACGACGCGCCAGGGCCTGCAGCCGGGCGATCAGCTCGCTCAGCGAATAGGGCTTGGTCATGTAGTCATCGCCGCCGGCCTTCAGCCCCATGACGCGTTCATCGACATCGTCGAGCGCGCTGAGGATAAGCACCGGGGTATTGTTACCGGAACGGCGCAGATCCTCGATCAGGGTCAGGCCGTCTTTTTTCGGCAGCATGCGGTCGATGATCATGATGTCGTAGGCGTTGTCCGTTGCCAGCTTCAAACCGGCCTCGCCGTCGCCGCCATGATCGACCGAATGGCCGCTTTCGCCCAATCCTTTGACCAGATAGGTTGCGGCCTCTGTATCGTCTTCGACTAGTAAAATTCTCATAGTGACCCCAATAATAAACACGGGACAGCTAGCACGTAATGACGGGTTTGTAATGCAACCATTAATCTACGTGCTGTGTCATTAGCACCAGACAAAAACATACTCATTTGGAGAAAAAATATGACTCTGTCTGCTGAACAACACCGGCATGCAAGCGTTTCCGGTGATTCATTTACATCAAATGCCGCAAAGCACAGTCTACCCGTAAAAATGCTGTTAAGGGTATCCCTACTGATGCTGTTGATGGCTTTCAGCTTACGTACCTTTGCCGACAGTCTGCCCGACTTTCAGTCGCTGGTGGAGAAAAACGGCAAGACGGTCGTCAAGATCAGCGTGACCACCGAAACCAAGGCCATGGATCTGCGCGGTGCGATTCCGGATTTCGACTCGGATCAGGTGCCGGAGTTCCTGCGCAAGTTCTTCGAACAAATGCCGAATATGCCGGACCCGCAGCCACGACGCGGCCAGGGCTTCGGTTCGGGATTCATCATTTCTGAAGACGGTTATATCGTCACCAACGCACATGTGGTCGGCAATGCCACGGAAATCCGCGTGAGCATGCAGGATCGCACCAGCTACAAGGCCGAACTGGTCGGTGCCGACAAGCGTTCCGATGTGGCCTTGCTGAAAATTGATGCCGAAGACCTGCCGGTCGCCGAACTCGGCGATTCCGACCAGATCAAGGTCGGCCAGTGGGTACTGGCGATCGGCTCACCGTTCGGCTTTGAATACACGGCTACCCAGGGAATCGTTTCGGCGGTCGCCCGCAGTCTGCCGGACGACACCTATGTGCCGTTTATCCAGACCGACGTGGCCGTCAATCCCGGCAATTCCGGCGGTCCGCTGTACGACACCGAAGGCCGCGTGGTCGGTATCAATTCGCAGATCTATTCACAGTCCGGCGGCTATATGGGCCTGTCGTTTGCGATTCCGATCAATGTCGCCAAGGGCATTATCGAGCAGCTTAAGACCAAGGGTTATGCAAGTCGCGGCTGGCTCGGCGTGATGATCCAGAATGTCGATCAGTCACTGGCCGAATCGTTTGGTTTGTCCAAGCCGGAAGGCGCCCTGATCTCGCAAGTGACCGCCGACAGTCCGGCCGAGAAATCGGGCCTGCAGGTCGGCGATATCATCCTGTCATTCAACGGCCATCCGATTGGTCGCTCCAGCGATCTGCCGCCGATCGTCGGCACCACACCGGTCAACGAGACGGTGCCGGTGGATGTTATGCGCGGCGGTAAAAAGCAGGTTATCGACGTCACCATCGGCGAGCTGTCCGACGAACAGGGTGAGAGCAAGGTTGCCAGTCTGCCCGGTGCTGACAACTCCGGCCTCGGCGCCTCGGTTAAGGATTTGACCGCTGAGCAGAAAAAGGAAGCCGGTGTCAGCAATGGCGTGATGATCGCCGAGGTGGATCAGGATGGCGCGGCCGCTGTTGCCGGTATCGTCCCGGGCGATGTGCTGGTGTCGTTCAATCGCCAGACCGTCGACAGTGTCGGGCAATTGCGCGAACTGATCAAGGATGCGCCCCGCGGACAATCGTTTCCTGTGTTGATCCAGCGTGGCGGTAATCCCGCGTTTCTCGCGATGACGCTGAAAAACAAGTAGGCTTGCGGGCTCGATCTTAAAGTTTGAAAGGTGGTCGTTCGGCCACCTTTTTTTTGCAGGAGAGAATAGTCAATCATGAAGCCCTATGCGGACGCCGCGGAAGAAAACAAGACGGTCGTGTTGCCGGTCCTCGATCCCTTGCTGAAAGACGTCGACAGGGTACTGGAAATCGGTTCCGGCACCGGTCAGCAAATTGTTTATTTTGCCGGTCAGCATCCGCAGATAAACTGGCAGGCGAGTGATCTGGAAGAGAATATTCCGGGTATCAGGCTCTGGATCGAGGAAGCCGGGCTGCCCAACCTGAATCCGCCCATCGCCCTGAACGTTGCGCAAAATCCCTGGCCGCTGGAGCCGGTGCCGTTTATTTACACGTCCAATACCCTGCACATCATGTCGGCCAGGCATGTCGAACTGTTTTTCGCCAATCTTGAGCAGGCCCTGCAACGTGATGCTTATTTGTGTGTCTACGGTCCGTTCAGTTTCAACGGCCGGCATATCAGCGAAAGCAACCAACGCTTCGATGCGTTTTTAAAACAGCGCGATCCGCTCAGCGGGATTCGCGATGTCGAGGATTTAAAGCGGTTTGCGGAAAAAGGCGGCGTGCAACTTGATGACATGGTTGCATTACCGCATAACAATCACATGCTGATCTGGCGCAAGGCCGGTTGACAGAACGGCTTTGCGCCAGCGGTTTTTTATTGTGCGGATTGCTTGAGCTGTTCCTGTTTGCGAACAAACAGTTTTGTCAGGGTGTTTTCAAAGTCTTCGGTAAAGGCTTCTGCATCGCAGAGCGTGGAGTCGAGCATCATGGTTCGCAGGGATTCGCGCATCATGGCCAGCTTTTTCAGATTGCCCGCCAGTCCGACTGCGACGTCGGTATAGTCGCCCGGTGAAAAGCTCACCAGTTCATCGAGTCCGATTTCCGCCAGCATGCCGGCGGTTTGCCGCGAGGCCGGCTTTTTACCGGCCAGCGTAACCACCGGCACGCCCATCCACATGGCTTCGCAACTGGTCAAACCGCCCGAAAACGGGTAGGTGTCGAGTGCTATATCGATATTCTGATAGTCGGTAAACACCTGGGCATGCGGGCGTGTTTCGCCGAGCAGGGTGATGCGTCCTGCATCGATGGCGTATTTTTTAAAGTTGTCGAGCAGCCGGTTGGCGATCGAGGCGTCGGCCAGGGTTTTCCAACTAAGTACAAGTATGGAGTTTTTGCAGCGATGCAGAATATCACTCCACAAGGCGATGGTTTTGTCGTTGAGCTTGACCGGGTTGTTAAAGCTGCCGAAGGTGACAAAACCGTTTTGCTGGGCCGGCAGCGGATTGACCGGTGGTGCGTAATCCGGCGCGGCGTAGCAACAGCGGGAATGAGGCAGAAAGCAGATCTTTTCGGTGAATTGCCAGTGCAGAAAATCCGGCAGGCAAACAGAATCGCTCAGCAGATAATCCATCGAGTCCAGACTTGATGTGTGAGGGTAGCCCAACCAGGTGATTTGCAAGGGCGCGGGTTTCAGCGAAAACATCCGCAAACGGTGGCCGCTGGTATGGCCGGACAGATCGAACAGCACATCGATTTCGTCATCACGAATCTGCCGGGCCAGTTCATGATCACTGAGATCCGCAACCTGACGCCATTGCTGAACGTGTTTGCGGGCCACGGCGGTCAGGTCGTCGTCGACCAGATTGTTTGAATACGTGGTGACCCTGAAACGGTCGCCGGAAATATTCCGCAAAACCGGCAACAGAAAATAGCTGATCGGATGGCGGCAAAAATCCGCCGAGACAAAACCGACCCGGATCGGTTGGTGGATATCGGCCCTGGCAGTAAAGTCAGCGTTAAGTGGCGGGTAGTGCTGATGTGCCGCAGCCCAGTTTGTATGTGCTTCGAAAAGGGTTTTTTCGTGAATGTCAGGGCTATAGTTGAGGTACAGCAACAGATTACTGTGGCACTGGACGTAATTCGGACGGATTTCCAGCGCGCTGCGAAACGCGTCGAGCGCATCATCGAGTCTGCCCTGATCAGCGTAAGTCAGTCCGAGATTGTTCCAGGCCTCGGCAAAATCATGTTTCAGTTCGATGGCTTTTCTGAAACAACGCACGGCTTTCTGCAGATTTCCCAGGTTTTTATGAGCGTAACCGCAACCGTTCCAGGCTTCGGCAACATTGGCATTGGCTTCCGTGGCGGTTTCAAAACAGCGCAAGGCATCCGCCGGATAGTTCTGGCGTAACAGCAGATTACCCTTGTTATTCAGCGCCAGTGAGTAGTGTTTGTCGAGTCCCAGGGCTTTTTCATAGGCTTTGAAGGCAAGCTCCACGTGCCCGCTGTTGGCGTAGCAAATACCGAGATTGTTCCAGGCATCCTTGTATTTCGGGTCGATGCTCAAAGCCTTGTGAAAAAGCTTTTCGGCCTCGTTGCGACGGTGCAGACGGTTCATCAGGCTGCCGAGGTTGTTCCAGGCGGCGGCCAGACGAGGGTCCAGCTCGAGTGCATTCTGATAGGCGGCAATCGCCTTGTCGATTTTACCGAGCGCCTGCCAGGTGTTGCCGAGATTGCAGGCCGCGTAACTGAACGATTCATCCTGTTGCAGGGCTTTTTGGAAATAACCGACCGCCGTATCGTATTTTTTTTGTGCGTGATACAAACTGCCGAGGTTGTTGAGTACGAAGCGGTTTTGCGGTTCCAGCGCCAGGGCTTTTCTCAGCAGTGTTTCGCTGTCGCGGGTCTGGCCGGTTTCCATGCACACGACCGCGCGCAGGCGCAGGGCCTCGACGTTGTCCGGAAAATCGTTCAGAACCTGCAGATAAACCAGATTGGCTTCGTCGCGTTTTCCGGCGCGGTGTAATTGCCTGGCTTGTTCGAGAATTGCCGGAATTTCGTTTTCCGGAATGTGAAGGTCTGCCACAGATTACGCTCCGTTCCAGGATACTTTTCCATGCCAGGCCAGAGTTTACGCTTTAAAATCATCTCGCAGGATCAGCAATTTTAGTAATCGGAAAACTGGCACCCGATTTATTGTTGCCGGGCGACGGGCGGAACATGACGAATTTTTCAGCGAACTTCCAGCCTGTTTCGTTAAAATAAAAAACATCATCGTGGTATTCAAAAGATAGCGTTTTATGCGAACTATTATCGGAAAACTTGTTGTTTTATTCGCTTTGTCTCTGGCGGTTTCGTCAATATCGCAGGCTGCCTTGCCGGCGTTTTTCGATGGCAAGCCGATGCCGACACTGGCGCCGATGCTTGAAAAAACCACTCCGGCAGTGGTCAATATCGCAACCCGCAGCACGCGCACCCTGCCGCGCAATCCGCTGCTCGACGATCCGTTTTTCAGGCAGTTTTTCGATGTACCTGAGCGACCACGCGAACGAACCAGCCAGAGTCTGGGGTCGGGTGTTATCGTCAATGCAAAAGACGGCTATATCATCACCAACCATCATGTCATCGACGGAGCGGATGAAATCACCGTCACGTTGAGCGATGGCCGTGA
>JAGRHW010000460.1 GCA_020444765.1 Gammaproteobacteria bacterium
TCGCCGTACTGACCTTGGAAGAGACTGCCGTCGACGCCTATCTCACCGAATTCATTGACCAGCACGGCCCAGCGTTCATCGACCGGTTTTGCATTCAGAAGATGTAAAATGGCCGACGTCTTGCCCGCGCCGAGAAAGCCCGTAATGATATGGGTCGGGATGTTGCTGATGCGTTGTTTGCTGTTAATGGGGAAAGATCCTCGATTGTGCCGGACTACGGCGATAATCACCGGCAAGACACAAAACTCGTTGAAAAACTACTGGAACTCTGCCGACAGCCTGTTACTAATGAGATCGGTAATAAAGCGACACTCAGCAGGACTGTGTTGGTTCACGGCAAGGCCTAGCTGTGCCGCTGTAGTCATTCTACAGCAAACAGCTATAACGCCGTCCGTGGGCCAACACAGTCCTGCCCGCAGGGAAAGCGCCAACCGCCACAGCTCGGTGTTGCGGCTTTTGCCAATGGAGCAACCATTGCCTGCAAGCCACGCCTTGATCTGTGGCGGTTGGCGCTTTCTGAGTGTCGCTTTATTACCGATCTCATTAGTAAAACTGATCAGCTAAACTTCAGTACTACTCTTTGTAAGGATGGATTTTGCCATGAAAGCACTGGTCGTCGTCGATTTGCAGAACGATTTTTGCCCCGGCGGAGCGCTGGCTGTCGCCGGTGGAGACGAGCTGCCGGCCCTGATCAATCCACTGATGAAAGCCTACGACGCGGTGGTGTTTACCCAGGACTGGCATCCCGCCGATCACATCAGCTTTGCCGATAACAGGAACGCCGAAGCCTTTTCGATGATCGACGTGGACTACGGCCCGCAGGTGCTCTGGCCACGCCATTGCGTGCAGGGCTCCGAAGGCGCGGCGTTTCACCCGGCGATCGACAGCACGCGCGCCGAACTGATTATCCGCAAAGGCTTCCGTTCGGGCATAGACAGCTACTCGGCGTTCTTCGAGAACGACAAATCCACGCCGACCGGGCTTGAAGGCTATCTTCACAACAGAGGCATCGAGGCGCTGGACTTTGCCGGTCTGGCGACGGATTTCTGCGTCGCCTGGTCGGCGATTGACGCAGCCAGGCTTGGCTTTAACGCGCGGTTGTTGCTGCCATTGACGCGCGCAATCGACCTGGAAGGTTCACTCGATGCGGCGCTGGCTGAAATGCGCGAACAGGGCGTCGAGGTAATCGAGGACATCGGATGATCGATATTGCCCAACGCGTTTATGATCACCAGTGGAATATCGATCCGATCATCCGCTCGCTGCTGGACACGGATTTCTACAAGCTGTTGATGGCGCAGATGGTCCACAAGCGGCATCAGGATGTCTCGGTGACCTTCGGCCTGCACAATCGCGCCAGCCATATCCCGCTCGCGAAGCTGATCGATGAAGACGAATTGCGCGCCCAGCTCAATCATGCCCGGAACATCCGCCTGAGTCGCGGTGAAGTCACCTGGCTGCGCGGCAATACTTTTTACGGCAAGCAGCGCATGTTCAGCCCGGAATTTATCGACTGGTTCGAGGGCTTCCGTCTGCCGGACTACGAACTGCGCCGCGATGGCGGCCAGTATTTTTTCGAAGTCCGCGCCAGCTGGCATGAGGCCATGATGTGGGAGATGCCAGTGCTGGCCATCGTCTCCGAGCTGCGTTCGCGCGCCGTGCTGAACCAGATGGCCAAATTCGATCTGCAGGTGCTTTACGCCCGCGCCACCAGTCGCCTGTGGGAAAAAATCGAACACCTGCGCAAACTCTCCGACCTGCGCATCGCCGATTTCGGCACCCGCCGGCGGCACAGCTTTCTGTGGCAGGACTGGTGCGTGCAGGCCATGATCGAAGGGCTGGGCGAGCGCTTTCTCGGCACCTCCAATTGCCTGATCGCCCTACGCCGCGAAGTCGAAGCCATCGGCACCAACGCACACGAGTTGCCGATGGTATACGCCGCGCTGGCAGAGGATGACGCCGCCCTGGCCTACGCACCCTATCAGGTGCTGGAGCACTGGCAGGAAGACTACGACGGCAACCTTCGCGTTGTGCTGCCCGATACCTACGGCACCGAGAACTTCTTCGATAACGCGCCGTCCTGGCTCGCCAAATGGACCGGCGTGCGCATCGACAGCGGTGACCCGTACGCCGGCGCACAGCTCGCCATGGACTGGTGGCGGCAGCACGGCGAAAATCCCGCGGACAAACTGGTGATTTTTTCCGACGGCCTTGACGTTGACGAAATAGAAAAGCTCTATCAGCGCTTTCACGGCAAGGTGCGGCTTGGCTTTGGCTGGGGCACCTTGCTGACCAATGACTTTCGCGGTCTTTGGGGTGACGCGCTGGACCCCTTCTCGCTGGTTTGTAAAGCCTATGAAGCCAACGGCCGGCCGACCGTCAAACTCAGCGACAACGTGCACAAGGCCATGGGACCGGAAGACGAAATCGCGCGCTATGTGCGGGTGTTTGGCGCGGGGGCGCTGAATAAGGACGAAGTCAGAGTCTAGGCAGCGCCGGTCGGCGAAACCTGCTCGCGTTTACGGCGCTGCTCGCGATGGAAGGTATACAAAGCCGCCGCAATAATAATCGTTGCTCCGATCCAGGTGTTGGACGTCGGGAACACCGCAAACACCAGGTAACTGGAGAGCGCCGCGTACAGCAAACGCACGTAATCCAGCGGCGCCAGCAAGGACGCCTCAGCCCACTTATAGGCGTAGATATTCGCCTTTTGCGAGAAATAAGACACCACCCCCATCGCCGCCAGCAAAGCCCACTCCCGTGGCGTTGGCCATTGCCAGAACCAGATCGCTGGCACCAGCATCACCGTGCCGACACCCACAGCCTGGAAAGACAGAATCGTCAACGGATGCTCCGTGCGCGACAACAGGCGAATGATCACCATGACAACCCCGGCACAGGCCGCACCC
>JAGRHW010000461.1 GCA_020444765.1 Gammaproteobacteria bacterium
GGCTGCGGGTCTCGGGCCGTCGTCAGTTGATCGATTCGATCTTTGCCACGGGTATTCCCTTTGCCGGGCGCGGTCCGCTGCCCGCCGCCCTGCAGGATCTGGCGCGGCTGATGCCGCTGACCGCGGGCGTGCGCAGGTTTGGCGCGGCATCTCTGGATCTGGCCTATGTCGCGGCCGGCCGCTTCGACGGCTTCTGGGAAATGGGCCTTAACCCGTGGGATATAGCCGCTGGCGCGCTGCTGGTACGCGAGGCCGGCGGCCTGGTCGGCAACTTACGTGGCGAAGAAGGCTGGCTGGACAGCGGCAACATCGTTGCCGCCAATCCGAAGATTTTTCATGAAATGCTGCAGGTTCTGCAACCGTCGGCGCACCATTATCAATAAGCCGGGAAAACTGCGGCCCTTTCCAACTGATGCAATACAGATTCTATTGAACTGAAGGTACAGGGCCGTCAGCGTTATTTTTTCAATTCCCGCACCATATCCAGCAATTCATCGTCATCCCACTCACGCGCACCCAGCGCCTGGTAAACGATATTTCCTTCACTGTCGATGACAAAGGTTGTCGGCAGGCCCTTGACCGGCCAGTTGCGCCCGACTTCGCCCGAGGTGTCGAGCAGGACCGGAAAACTCATCGGGTAGTCCATCTGAAAGGCTTCGACGCGGTCGGCGTCCTCGCCATAACTCACGGCCAGCATCTGGATGCCTTCATCCTTGATTTTCTCCCAGGCTTTTTCCATCGAAGGCATTTCCTCGCGGCACGGCGGACACCAGGTCGCCCAGAAATTGACAATCGCCGGCTGACCTTTCAAATCAGCAGTCTTCCAGATATTTTTCTGCAGATCGGGGATGTCCAGCGTCGGTGCTGGCAGAGGGCTGCTCAGGCGATCGAGCAACGCACTGGCTTGTGCACTGGCCAGCCAAACAAGCAAGGCGGTAAAACAAAACAGCAGGATTTTTTTCATAAAACCAATTTCCAGGTCAAAACAAAAAAATATCATCCGATTTATCAATGAATTTCAGCAAACCGGACCAAAGCGATCAACTTCCCTTTATAATTTATCCCATGAGCGCGGACAAGCCTGGTGATGATAAAGACAGAGACCTGTTCCTGGACGCCATTGGCGATGTCCGACGCCTGGAGCTGCGCCACGCCCCACCCCACAGAAAAGCGCCTAAACCGCATCCGCGCCAGCAGGATGCCGATGACAAGGCGGTCCTGGAATCACTGTTGACAGACCCATCCGAACAGGACTTGCTGGATGCCGATGAACACCTGTCCTGGGCCCGTCCCGGCGTGCAGAAAGCCGTTCTGCGTAAATTACGCAATGGCCGTTTCAGCATTCAGGGAGAACTCGATCTGCATGGCCTGACCCAGCAGCAGGCGCGCGAAGAACTGCTGCAGTTCATTCTCGAAGCCCGGCAAAGACAGCGCTACTGCGTGCGGATCATTCATGGCCGCGGGCTGAACAAGGCATCCGGCCGGCCGGTCCTCAAACCGTCGATCAACCATTGGCTGCGCCAGCACAAACAGGTGCTGGCGTTTTGTGGCGCACCCTCGCACGATGGCGGCGCCGGCGCGGTTTACGTGTTGCTGCGAAAATAAACGGCGAAGCAAAGACCGTGAACCTGCCCTCGATCACAGGCCAACCCGTACCGATTCAGGTACTGCAAAAGCTCTTCTGGCTGCGCAATATCGCCATCACCGGCCAGCTGCTGACCGTCCTGCTGGTGCATTTCGGCCTCAAGGTCCATCTGCCCTTAGGACCGATCTTCGGCGTGATCGCCTTCGCGGCACTGATTAACGGACTGACCCATCGCCGCACCCTCAAACCGACGCCGTCCAACGAACTGGAAGTCAGTCTGCATCTGGCACTGGATGCCTGTCTGCTGGCATTGGTGCTGTTTTATTCAGGCGGGTTCACCAATCCTTTCGTTTCCCTGTTTTTCCTGCACATCGCCTTTGCCGCCTCATTCCTCGGCCTGCCCTACAGCTTTGCGATCGTGCTGCTGACAATTCTGCTCTACACCCTGCTGGTGATGTTTTACTGGCCGTTGATTCCCAAACCCGGGCACTTTATCGATGTGTTCGATCTGCATCTGACCGGCATGTGGGTGAACTTTATTCTCAGCGCTTTATTAATGGCGGCCTTTGTGACAATCCTCAGCAGAATCGCCCGCAGCCGTGAGGAGAAACTTGCCCGCGCGCGCGAAAAAATGCTGCAAAACGAACATCTGGTCCTGCTCGGCACGCTCTCCGCCGGCGTTGCCCATGAAATCAATACGCCGCTCTCGAGCATCAACATGCTGCTCGCCGAGATGGAACAAAGCCCGCCCGACGACCCCTGGGTCCAGAAACAAATCCCTATCCTGCGAAAACAAACCGCTATCTGCATCGAGCGGATTCGCGAACTGACAAATAGCACGACCACCAACCCGGACGACGTCGCCGACAGCCGTCCTCTCGGCGAATTCGCCGCTTCGGTGCTGCGCCGCTGGGCCTCGATGCGGCCGGAAATCGCCTTGCAAACCAGCGCCGTAGACAAGCCCGGATTTCCGGTCCGCTCTCCGCTGGCCCTCTCGCAGGTTATCATCAATCTGCTCAATAACGCGGCCGACGCCAGTCTCGACAATCAACACGACAAAATTGCCATCGCCTTTACGAGTGCCGATAATCAACTGCAAATCACGATCGACGACTACGGCAAGGGATTTTCAGAACAACAGGTCGACCAGGCGGGTAAACTGATCTACTCGACGAAAGAACACGGCATGGGCGTCGGACTGGTGTTATCCCACGCCACCCTGGAAATGCTCGATGGCAACCTGATATTACAAGCCCGCAAAGACGGCACCCGGGCCATCGTCACGATAAAACCCGCGCAAGGTTTGCATGAGTACGAATA
>JAGRHW010000462.1 GCA_020444765.1 Gammaproteobacteria bacterium
CTGCTCGTCAACGTAGCGCTTGTCCCAGACCAGACCGGAGTAGCAGTTCGCGCCATAATGCAGGCCGATCTTTTTTACACTATCCGGTATCGGCGGTTCATATTTCTTTGATCCGAATACGCGGTCGTTGATCTTGAGAATGATGTACTTGCCAGCCTTTTCCGCTTCATCGAGAAGCCGTGGGAAATGATCGGTGTCAACCAACTCTTTCCACTGCATGACTTCGTAAAATCCCGTAAGCCGGTTTTTCTTGTCGGCACTGATCATGTGCTTCATGCGGGCCAAACGCTCGGTCTGGCGTGCGGCGTACTTGAGCCCGTAGGACACGTTGAACGACGGATAGATGCCGGGGTGGAATTTGGTTTTGTAAACGTCGGTTGTCATAATAGGTGCTCGGTTAAATCAGGATTACTCAAATATTTGCAGCCTTTTATTCGATTAAAATTTCCAATATATCCGGTGACGCTTTAACAACACTGAAATCCTTCTCTGCATCCTCGCCACCAAATATCGCTGCCAGAATGTCATTGTCGAATCCGTCACTGCTCGCTATGATGATATCGCCAGACTTTACATTGACTAACTTTGCAAGGCCCTCCCACTTACTGACCAACCTAAACCGGCCAAGATTGACACCGGACTCAGATTCAATCACATATGTTTTTTCTGGGTGCTTCAGCTTTACCTTCATGTCGTTTCCTCAAATTTCATTCTCGCCATGAATAGCTGGCGATTGCTGTTGTCCAAACACATCATGATAGCGTCGCGATTATGCTCGTTGGTTTTGCCATTCCATCCCGACAGCTTGGCTACATAAGCTGCGCTTTTCTTCGTATTCTTTGGCTTGACTAATGCGCACCGATATCCAAGCATAGTAAGTCGCTGCTGTAATAACGATGCCTCGCGGTTGTTCTGGCCAACAGATCGGGCGACACGCACTGCCGCCCGGACGCCCTGCCCTTTTGCGTTCCACATGAAACCATTCGATTCGCTGCTCTCGATCAAAATAAGTACTTCTGCCGGCGTGAAATGACCAACCACATAATCGTGTGCACCCCAGAATTCCTTGGTCGTGACGTGCTTAATCTTGCGATCGTCGTAGTCGTATAATGCAATGCCTGTTTTCACACCCGGGTCAATGCACACAAGATAGCGCGGTGGATTAGCGTCTTGAATCTTGGCTGAGATCTTCTCAGCTTCGTCAGAAAACGCTTCAAACGTTGAGATTTTATTCATTGGCTTTTCTTACTCCACCCAGCCGCCGGTCCTGTAGCAGTATTACCAGACGGCACCGGTTCTTTATCTGACAACATCGGCGTAATCTTCCCGCCCGGCACATAATTTCTGCGGTAGGGCTCATCGAATTCAGACGGGTCGAGCGGGACGAATGGTGGCTCGTATTTTTTGCATTTCATTCGATTTCCATGGTTATAGTTTAGTCGTCCCAATCGGGCATCAATGCCCAGCTTTCAACCTCGTGCCACAAAACCTTAGTATTATCGTCATGATCAAAGTGGTAAGGCTCAAACCAATCAGGAGTATCATCAGCGCCTTCTAACATATACGTTACATTCTGCATTACTCCGCTACTAGATTTAATAAGCACCGGAACACCGTAAGGCGGCAGCTTTTCGTTTGTAGGTATAAACTCTAATTCCACAATAATGCGCGGCCTTCCTGAAACTTTGTATTTCATGCTAGCTCCCAATAAACCCAGTCAGGCTTATTCCTGCCATAATTAACAATCAGGTCTTGCTTCCTGAATGGCTGACCTGGATGGTCGCTATGAGCAATCACGATAAAGTCGTCATCGACAAACGTCACTCGTCCAGAGCTCGGTCCTTTCTCGGCCTGTTTGTCGCTCACAAATTCACAGATATCGTTCACTGCTATCAAGCTTGCATCTAACATAGATCCTCCGTACGCCATGAAAATGGCAGGTTAGAATTGATTTGTCGCACGCAACCCATGGCACGTGAACAGGGTTGTTTTAGACTGTCTTTTTCTCAACACTGATTTTTAGTGTAGTGATGTCGTATCCTCGCTCCTGCAATTCATCGAGAAACGAGTTCTCATAGATCTTCCGGATCGGGTTGTATCGCTTTCCATCGAGAAAGCTGTGCAACATCGAACCATCGCACCTTGAGATTCCATTGCCCCAACAAAAAACCAGATCCGGCGCCTCTTCCGGTAACTTGCCCCACTGCGCTTTTAACTGACCAGGCCGCGCTTTTGGTGTTCTATATCGCTTCATCAAACAGCCTTGACGATTCTGGTATCCACCTTCCGATCCAGACACCACGTCCATTTTGGATCGGCCTCATCCATCGACCAGTCTGAATCCTCAACGGAAACCACGGAATAAATGTAGATTTCAACATCATCGCCGGAAGCGAAGCAGCAGTAATCACAATGAGATTCAAAGTCACCATTATCCAAATAATCGGCCAGCGCGGCATCTGGCGTGTCGCCAGTACCGCAATTAGTTATGTCATCTTCGTCATCAACGCACAGTGCGCAAAATTTTGGAATTGTCATTTCAACCTCCCATCATCATAAAGCCGCTTAGCCGTCATCAAACACCAAAACAAAAATTCTTCACTACGCTCAGTTGTATTATCCCAGTTTTCGTTGTGGCCTTCCGTAAATAGTTGGTCGCAGCTATGACATAGGTGGGCGCTTGCAATATCACAGCATTTAATACCGCGTCCTTTGCCCAGCATGTACTGTCGCAAACCATTATAATGTGCCGCTCGCGTCTCGTCGGGACGGCCACAACGGATGCAGGGATAGTGGCGAGCTTGGTCGGTTAGTTTGTTCATCTGAAAAACCAGTACAAGACCCACGCAATGAAAATGTAAAATGAA
>JAGRHW010000463.1 GCA_020444765.1 Gammaproteobacteria bacterium
TGTGACCAGGGTTTTTTCGAACTCAGCGATGGCCTGGGTGACTTCGTCGATATTGACTTCGTCGGTGCCGAAAACCTGCTTGAACTCGGTCACATACTCGGGAATCGAGTTAAGCATATCGACCGCCAGCGTATGCGTAAAAGCCATTTCGCCGGGGTTGGCAATCGGTCCACCGGCCTGTTCCTTGAGGTCTCCTGCGCGGCCGTCCCAGAACTGGGCGACGTTGAGGCTGGAGTTCAGTACGGTCGGCGAGTTGATCGGACCCTGCTGCCAGTTGTGGCCGATCGAGGTTTTCAGGTTATCGGTGCCGCCCATGCTCAGGTTGTGGCATGAGTTGCAGGATATAAAACCGGACTTGGACAGTCGCGGGTCAAAATAGAGTTTTTTACCAAGCTCGACCTGAGCGAGGTTGATTTCCTTTACCGGATTGATCGGTTGAATGGGTTCATTGGCCGTTGCTGTTGCCGAACAAACCGCGGCGGCCAGTAGCGTAATGGTGAATGTTGCCAGGTTTTTTTTCATGGATCAGCTCCTTTTGAACTGTGTGTCGCTGTTTGTTCCAGTCGTGGTTAATTTCCGGTAAAAAATACCCCTCCACATGGAACGGTGTATGAGCAGTAGCAGGGAATTTAGAATGGTTCCAAATCCTGTTCAATGACATTCGTCAATTATGTCTGGTGGTATTTTTTTGTCGTTGTGGTGACAATCAAAGGTGCTGAAATCGCCGGTGAATAGAAATAATTTCCCGACGGCGTACAATGCGAAACATTCTTAAAAACAACAGAAATTGATTATAAATAATGGCAATCTACTATGAATGAAAAGTCCGCAGCAGCGAAGAATCAAAAGCTCTGGGAACCCTCGGCTGAACGTATCACGGCAAGTAATATCAGTGCGTTTATCGATACGGTTAACCGTGAACAACATCTTTCCCTGAAAAATTTTGATGAGCTTTACCAGTGGTCCGTGGATTCAGTTGAATCCTTCTGGTCCGCGATTTGGGATTACACCGGCATAAAGGCCAGCCAGCGTGGCGAGTCGGTGCTGCAGGATGATCCGGTCTTCTTCAAGGCGCGGTTTTTCCCTGACGCGAGGCTGAATTTCGCCGAGAATCTTTTGCATTTCAATGACGACACGGATGCCATCGTGTTCCGCGGTGAAGACAAGGTGCGGGAACGCCTGAGCTGGGCGCAGTTGCATGATCAGGTCGCCCGTTTTGCACATTACCTGAAGCGTGTCGGCGTCAAGCCGGGTGATCGGGTTGCCGCGGTGATGCCGAATATTCCGCAAACCGTGGCGGCGATGCTGGCCGCCACCTCGCTCGGTTGCGTATGGAGTTCCTGCTCTGCCGAGTTTGGCGAGCAGGGTGTGCTGGACCGTTTCGAGCAGATCGAACCGACGGTACTGATTGTCTGTGACGGTTATTATTTCAATGGCAAGCGCATCGATTTTCTGGCCAAGGCCCGCGCGGTCATCCCGCAACTGACGACGCTCAAAGCCGTCGTGCTCGTGCCTTACGCCGGCGAGTCCGCGCTGGATGGAGCGGTGCTGTGGGACGAAGCGCTCGATAACGACGCCCGTGCGATCGATTTTGTGCAACTGCCGTTCGACCACCCCTTGTATATTCTGTTTTCAAGCGGAACGACCGGTAAGCCGAAGTGTATTGTGCACAGCGTCGGCGGCGCTTTGCTGCAGCATTTCAAGGAGCACCGCTTGCATTGCGATATCAGCGCTGGCGACCGGGTGTTTTATTTCACGACCTGCAGCTGGATGATGTGGAACTGGCTGGTCAGCGCGCTGGGCTCCGGGGCGACTATCATGCTGTATGACGGCTCGCCGTTTTATCCGGATGGCAATGCGCTTTTCGATTTTGCCGCCGACGAGCGGTTTACGTTTTTCGGCACCTCCGCCAAATATATTGATGCGGTCAAGAAAGCCGGCCTCAAACCGTCAGAAAGTCACGATCTGTCGACGGTTCAGGTACTGACTTCGACCGGCTCCCCGCTGTTGCCCGACAGTTACGACTTTGTCTATCAGGGCATCAAGGACGATATTTGCCTGGCATCGATTTCCGGCGGCACCGATATTCTCTCGTGTTTCGTGCTGGGTAATCCGACCGGCGCCGTCTATCGCGGCGAAATACAAGCCAGGGGGCTTGGTATGGCGGTGGAAGTCTGGGGCGAACAAGGCAAGCCGGTCGTCGGCGAAAAGGGCGAACTGGTCTGCGTCAAGCCGTTTCCGTCGATGCCGGTCGGATTCTGGAACGATCCGGACGGCTCGCGCTACAAGGCGGCTTATTTTGAACGTTTCGAGAACATCTGGTGTCATGGTGATTTTGCCGAACTGACCCCGCGCGGCGGTATGATTATTTACGGGCGCTCGGATGCGATCCTCAACCCCGGCGGCGTTCGGATCGGCACCGCGGAAATCTACCGTCAGGTGGAAAAACTCCATGAAGTGCTGGAATCCATTGCGGTTGGCCAGGATATCGATGGCGATGTGCGGGTCGTCCTGTTCGTGGTACTGCGCGAAGGCCTGACGCTCGACGAGGACCTGATGAAGCGGATCAAAAAACAGGTGCGTGAAGGTGCCAGTCCGCGACATGTCCCGGCGGTTATCGCGCAGGTGCCGGAAATACCGAAAACCACCTCCGGCAAGATTGTCGAACTGGCGGTGCGCGATGTGATCCACGGGCGTGAGGTCAAAAACGTCAATGCACTCGCCAACCCTGACGCATTGCTGCATTTCAAGGACCGGGGGGAGTTGAGTTTGTAGGGGCCTGGATCCTCGACAGAACAACTCGGGGATGACGCTTTTCCTTTACCCGTCATTCCCGCGCAGGCGGGAATCCAGCAGCGGACTGACCA
>JAGRHW010000464.1 GCA_020444765.1 Gammaproteobacteria bacterium
CGCTGCTGGATTCCGATTCCCTCCTGCAAGGGAATGACGGTGGAAAAATACCGTCCCGAACTACCACTTCGTCATCCCCGAGTGCTTTAGTCGGGGATCCAGCATCACCATCTGACAGTCCACTATCTAAGCAATCATTGCCGCTGACATTAAAGACTCCAGACACACTTACAGAATATCCGGCCCCTCGTCCGGATACTGCGGCAGCTTATCGTTGATGTGCAGCCAGCTTGCTTTGCTCTGACACCAGATATGATACTCCGGCTCAACCGCGGCACGGTCATCCAGCGAGCAAATCGTCACATCGATGGTCTCCGGCTCCACTTGCGCTCTGAACGCGAGCTGTGTGCCGCAGGCCGGGCAAAACTCTCGCTGATAACGCTCGCTTGACCGGAAAACGCCCGCCTGCCCCTTGCGGTAGCTAAAACCGGAAAACGGTATGGTCAGCCAGGCCACGGTGGGCGCGCCGCTTGATCTCTGACAGATGCTGCAGTGGCAGAATCCGGCGTCGATCAGCTCTGCGTCGATCAGATAGCGGATATTTCCGCACAAGCATCCACCTTCTATCTTCATGGTTATCTGCACCCGGCAAAGTCTGACTCCGATTAAAGAGCAAACAGGAGCGCAAACCAACTTACCGCCCTGCAAGGTCGCCGGCTATGCCCCGGGCAACTGCCTAGAGAGCGGCGGCGAAGGCTTTGAGCGTATCGCCCTCGAAGCGGTAGTATTCTTTTTCCGGCATGCGGGGAGCGCCTATCGAGCGGTAAAAACGGCCGGCATTCGGGTTTGTCGTTTCTGCCGTCCAGTCCAGGCGAACACACCTATTGTCAATTGCATAGCGGGCCAGGTATTTCATAAGCTGCCGGCCGACACTCTGGCCACGCGCCTCCGACGCCACGAACAGTTCCTTCATATACAGTTGACCAGACAGCTGTGGCGCGGGATACATGATCGTATAAGTGGCGAAGCCCACGATCCTGCTGCCGGAATACGCGCCCGAAACCCTGACGCCCGACTGTTCGGAGAAAAGCCCGTCCAGCAAATACGCCCTGACCTGTTCGGGCGTTGCCGCCTCATCGCCGAAATAATAGGCCTGCAGCTCGACGAAGGCCGGCAGCAAATCCAGGTGATCGGCGGCCGTCAGTTGCTTGATTTCCACGACTTCCCCCGTCAGGCGTTTTCGGCGGTCATTGCCACATAGTTCGGTAAGGCTTCGATACGGTCAAGCCAGTTTCTGATGTTCGGATAGGCGTCCAGCTCGATACCGCCTTCGTGCGACACATGGGTATAGGCATAGAGCGAGATATCCGCGATAGTCGGCGCATCACCGACAAAAAAATCACTGCCGGCCAGATGCTCTTCCATGATAGCGAGCGCTTTATGCCCGCCCTCTTGCTTCGAACGGTAGTTTTCCAGTTGATCATCGGGCAGCCCGAGATACCGCTGGATATACCGCGCTACCGCGACATAGGGTTCATGGCTGTATTGTTCAAAAAACTGCCATTGCAGGACTCTTGCTCTCGTCAGACGCTCAGCGGGCAGAAAAGCTGTTCCCTCAGCCAGATAATTAAGAATCGCGTTGGATTCCGGCAGGTATTCCGATTCGCCGATTTGCAGCAGCGGAATCTTGCCATTGCTGTTCATGGCCCTGAATTCAGGCGTATCCGTTTCGCCGGCCAGGATATCGACAGGTATCCACTCATGATCGATCTGCAAAAGCCCCATCAACAGCTTGATCTTGTAGCAATTGCCGGAAAAAATATCGCCGTAGACTCGATACAGGGTATCGCCTTGCATTATCAGTTCTCCTACAGTTAGTTGTCAGGAAGCGGAGCTTGAAAGCTGCTTTTCCCTCAAATACAGATACAGGGGTAAGCCGCAGGACACGCCGACCGTCAAGGTCCCGACAATCGCCCAAATCCGATTGGCCACCTGATTCCTTTGCCCGTCGACCAGAATAAAACCGATAAGCGCTATGGCCGAGACCAATACATCCAGCCAGGCGAAAATACTGATCGGGTTGGCCGTCACTGCATTCAACAAGGCCGGCAGATCGGGGCCGTTGTCAAGCAGCCATGGCAGAAACGCGGCATAAGGCAACGCAATACCGAGCAATGTCAAAACAAGATAGAACCTGGCCATAGTCTCTCCGTAAGAGGTTTTCTTTGACTTGATTTGATCAGCAGAAACATAGCGATCACTGAAAGTCTGCCGGTTTATTCTAAGGGAAGAAATTGAACAGGCAACGTGTTTTTTAGGATACGAGCGGCTTTACGCTACCGTAAGGTGCCCGGCAAAGAAGCCATCCCGGCGGACAACTTCTCTCACCATGGCAGAGCCACCTACCACATGTCGCCACCAATACTACAGGTATGGACATCATTAACCAACGGCAATCACAAAAACCGGCACTTTTCTGTTGATTGCTTGACTGAACGTCACTATAACCCCCTCGCTGGAAGCTTACGCCTGTTGGTGCAGATCAGGCTACAAGCAATTCGACAGATATCAAGTGTTTCAGGCGAGCAATGGAAAACTGAGGTAGTAATTCCGTTCCATAGCGGGGGATTTATTGTGGAATTGAAACCGAATATTTTTAATGACATGTACGAGGCGACCGTTTTGTCATCCCCGAATGCTTTAGTCGGGGATCCAGTGTCGCCGCCGGACAGTCCGCTGCTGGATTCCCGCCTGCGCGGGAATAACGGCGGAACGACAACTTTCAAACAACCATGTCGTCATCCCCAAATGCTTTAGTCGGGGATCCAGTGCCTCCACCGGACAGTCCGCAGCTGGATTCCCGCCTGCGCGGGAATGACGGCGAAGCAACCACTCCATGCAACCACTTCGTCATCCCCGAATGCT
>JAGRHW010000465.1 GCA_020444765.1 Gammaproteobacteria bacterium
CTTACCGCACCCTTTCACCCTTACCCGATTACGAGGTAACCGGGCGGTCTACTCTCTGTTGCACTTTCCGTAGGCTCACGCCCCCCAGGAATTACCTGGCGCCCTACCCTGTGGAGCCCGGACTTTCCTCCACAGTCCAAGACTGCAGCGATTGCCTGACCAACTCCACCGGCTATGATAACAAAAAAGCACCGGGATCACCTCCTGTTTCGGGAAAAACAACTACTCAGCCAATGCCAGCGCCAGTTTATAGAGAGCGTTTTTTTTCATCCCGAGAACCTGCGCCGCCACTTCAGAAGCCCGTTTTACTGACAGGTCGCGCAGCAGCAGCGTCAACACCTCTCTTGCCCGTGCATCCGGCTCCGTCGTCGGCTCCGCACCGGCAACGATCAATACATACTCGCCTTTCTGCTGATCCGGGTCCGCACTCACCCAATCAGCCATATCCCCTATAGAGCCGCGCCTGATGGTTTCAAACTGTTTTGTCAACTCGCGGGTCATGGTCATTACGCGATCCTCACCAAACGTATCCCGCATGTCTGCAAGGCTTGCAACAATACGATGACGAGATTCATAAAACACCATGGTCCTGGCCTGCCCGGACAAGGCCGCCAGCCAGGATTTACGCTCTTCCTTTTTAGCCGGCGGAAAACCCAGAAAAACAAAACTGTCGGTAGGCAGGCCCGCCACTGACAGAGCACTGATCAGTGCCGAAGGCCCGGGCACCGGACTGATACCCAGGCCACGTGTATGACAGGCTGCTACCAGCCGGTAACCCGGGTCACTGATCAGCGGCGTACCGGCATCACTGATCAAGGCCGCCGTCCCACCGCTTTCCAGGAGACCGATCACCTGCACCAGGCGCTCTTCCTCATTGTGTTCATGCAGGGAGACCAGATTGGCTTGCACGCCATAATGATTCAGCAGGCGGCGACTGTACCGTGTATCTTCAGCGTAAACGGTATCAACACTCGCCAGCACGTCGAGCGCCCGTCGGGTCATGTCGCCCAGGTTGCCGATTGGTGTCGCGACAATATAAAGCATCGGTTTCTTTCCTGTATCCGGGGAGTCCTGTTCTCCGTTGACCGACCGCGGATTTGCAATCGAAACGGCAAGCACTTTGCGGTGTTCTTCTGTTGTACAATCTGCACACTGACGTCCAGAGACTAGACAGGAAAGACCGTGCGGACCACTACCTTCACCGTTTTATCGATGACCCTGCTGATCGTACTGCTCAGTGCTTGCGCCAATCTGCCCGATCTCGGCATACGCTCCACGAGCCCCGAGGCAGCCCAGCGACTGGTACAGGAGAACAAGCTTGCCGAAGCATCGGCGATGTATGCAAGCCTGGCGCAGCGCACCGACGACCAGCCCACACGCGAACACTTCCTACTGCTGTCCGCCGAGGTGCTTGTCGACAACGGTCAGTATACACAAGGCGGACAGGAACGTATCGAGGCTATCCCGGAAACACTCTCAGCCCCGGACTTGCAGGATCGATTGAAAATTCTCCGCGCTAAGGAAGCGCTGATTTCCGGCGATGCCCAGGCCGCGCTGGATTTACTCCCCGCAACAAACTCGCTGTATTCAGCCGCGCATAAAGCCCGCGTCTTCGAGGTACAGGCCAATGCCTATGCAAGGCTGGAACAACCCGACGAAGAACTGAATGCCCGGGTCGAACTCGACGCGCTGCTCGAAACCGACCAGGCAATCGCCAAGAACCATGAGTTCATCTGGGAACTGCTGGAAGAACAACCGGCCGAAACCCTGCGCGCCATGACCACCAAGGTTCATGGCGACACCTACCAGGGCTGGCTGGAGCTTGCCCTGATTCCGCGCTCCAAGTCCTTGTATGCAAGGCAGTTGACCCAGCAGGTCAACAACTGGCGGCAACGCTTTCCCGGCCATCCGGCCTCTGCGGATTTTGCCGAGCAGTTACTGGTCGATGTGATCGCCTCGCTGCCCGAGCAGGCACCGGCCAGCAATATCGGCGTCTTGCTGCCTCTGACAGGTAATACCGCAAAAGCCGGCAATGCCATCCGTGACGGCTTGATAGCCGCCTACCTGGAATCCGCCGAATCCAGCGAAGCACCACAGATCCACTTCCACGACACTGCGAGCGGGGATTTTCCGACCGTTTATCAACAGGCCCTGCAGGCAGGCGCCAACTTTATTATCGGTCCGCTCAACAAACAGGCAGTTGCGCAACTTGCCGCGGAACAGATCCTCCCGGTACCGACACTGGCCCTGAATTACACTGAACTCAGCAGCGAAGTTCCGCAAAATTTTTTCCAGCTCGGCCTGCTGCCCGAAGATGAAGCCGTTTCCGCCGCGGACCGAGCCCAGCAACTGCAATACAAGACCGCCCTGATCATCAGTCCCGACGACAGGCAAGGTGAACGTCTGAGCACAGCATTCCGTACCGCAATGGAAAGCCGGGGCAGCAGCGTGCTGGACACGGTCGTTCTGCCGAAAGACGATTATGATTATTCCGAGCAGCTTCGTGCCGAGCTGCACATCAACGACAGCAATCTGCGTCACCGCAGCGTACAAAGTGTGGCCGGCCAGCCGCTGAAGTTCGAACCCGTCATCCGGCAGGATATAGATCTGATCTATTTGACCGCCGATGCAAGACAGGCACGTTTGATACGCCCGCAGCTGCTGTTCTTCAGAGCCAAGGACATCCCCTTGCTCGCCAGCTCACGAATCAATGACAATATCGTCAACACACAAAAGGATCGCGACCTCAACGGCATTGTTTTTACCGACAGCACCTGGTCGTTGAATACCGACACTCCCGGCAACGCGACACACGCGGCGATCATGCAAAACTGGCCGGACTCCGGCGCCT
>JAGRHW010000466.1 GCA_020444765.1 Gammaproteobacteria bacterium
CGCTGGCAACCGCTGATTGCTTGGCCTGGTAGCGACCGACCCAGTCGTCTTCGTAATCGGTTTCCAGTCCGAACGGCGCGTTGATGGCCAGGCCGAAGGTCATGTCGCTGCTCATCGGCATGATGTAATACAAGTTAGGCACAAACGCCGTGACGCCCGGATCGCCTTCCGTGCCCTCGATATCCGCGCCGCCCAGCAGCGGATTGGTGCTGGTGCCGCGGTTGTCGAATTTGGAGGAAACGTTGATGATATGTCCGGCGACCGCAAAGCTGCGTCCGTCGATCTCAGTCATGCCGGCCGGATTGAACCAGGCTGTGGATGGATCGTTTGCGCTTGCTGCGGCGCCAGCGTATGCGTTGCCCGTGCCAGCCCCGGAATTTTCAATAATTGCAAATCCGGCGCTGTAGGCGTTACCGGAGATGAGTCCGGCCATTCCTGCTCCGATCAAATGCAAGCATCTGATGTGCTTTGACATATTATTCTCCTTGGGAATAATGGTGGTCTGCCCGCAGCGCTTGTTGCGCTTGTTATAGTGTGTTGGGTGAAAGGTTTCGGGCGACAAAATACCTGTTATTAAGAGTTAAAGGCCCGTGTTTAGATACACGGTGTTTTTAATTGGAAAATCCGCACCGGATAAAGCACCATAATGGGATTGTTGCTTTATCTGCCCGGGTTTTACACTTATTAAGCATTTAAGCCCATGACAGCGTTTTTAGCAAGCATTTGGCAAGGCCGGCCACGCCTTGCAGACGCTGAACGGACAGCCCCGGTTCTGTCTATGGTTTTTTGCCGCTACAAGTGTAACGAGTTGTAAAATAAACAAGGCCCTTTGAAGACGGGGACGGATTTTTCTGGAGCGGAACCATGCGTGGTGGAATAGGCAGAATTGACAAGGCGTGTGCCAAGCGTTTGTTCGAAGCCGATCGAAAAATAGATTTGCATGCCAGTTGTGCGGATACCGAAATTTTCTATAACCTGTCGATGAATCGCGTTTATTATTTTCCCGACCGCGAGGCCATTTATTTTGTCGAATCGGTGCATGCCGATGTTGCACAAATTATAAAAACGGTGCTCGATGGTATGAAAAGACCACTCGTTATCGAGCAGCTCTTTCTTGATCGGCACTGCTATTTTCGAGGCCCGTTGAAAGTTCGGATAGCGCGCTGTGATATCAAACCCGTTTTGGTTGCCTTGCGGCTGAACGGGCTCAAGGTTGTGATATCGGCATTGACGGCTGCGGCCGTTGAGCCGCGGATTTTACCCGCTGGTGATGCGGGATAAGGTGACTGCCGGTTCATTGACGCTTTGCCCGTGGTGAGCTAATCTGTCTGACTGCTGATAAAACAACAATCAAGCTTGGGGTCGTCTGTCCGGCTTTTCCCTGGAACGTAACATCATGCAATTCGTAGATCTGGTCTTTAAATTTCTCAAAAATCTGGGCTATCCGGAAGGCGCGCTGTTAAAGACCTCTATTGCAATAGAGGATGACGAAGAGGCCGACGAGGCCCTCGAATCGGGCCTGCTGGTACTGAGTCCGAACGGCGATCAGGTGATCGCCGCGATGCTGCTTGCCCCTCACCGGGATTCAAGTTTATTGGCCGAGCAGGCCGCCGGTCTGGCGCGTTATTGTGCAAGCCTGAACACCGAGGTTGCGCAATTCATGATCGCCCTGGATACGGATGTGGACGATCCGAATCTGAAAATCGCTTTTTACGAATGCGAGGAGGGTGGCAGTTTTGCGCAAATCCCGCTCGAGGATTTTCCGGAATACTCCGACCTGGTGCTCGAACACACACTTCATCGTGAACATGCAAAAACGCTCTGCGAAGCCAATCGGCAAAAATCCCTGCGCAGCTTTGCTTATCTGGTCGCGCTGGTGTTCATACTGGTCGCCGTCGGTGATGTTTATGTCGAGCGCATGCTCGAAGTCAGTTATCTCAACGCCCAGCGTGCACTGTTGCTGATCGCTGCCGCGGTGTTTTTGTTCCTGCCCAGGTTCTTCCGAAACGACTGTAAGAAATAAGTTATTTTTTACAGCCGATTGATACATCTTCTTGACAGCCTCTTTAGCCACCACCTAGACTGTGTCTAAGTGGTGGGCGACCCGTCACTTTGAACTCCATTCAATGTAGAATTCTTTCAATCATTATTATGAGGAACGTCTAACATGGCTTTAAAAGGCAGTAAAACCGAACAAAATCTCAAGGACGCTTTCGCGGGTGAATCGCAAGCGAATCGACGTTACCTGTATTTCGCAGCCAAGGCCGATGTTGAAGGTTACAACGACGTAGCAGCGGTTTTCCGCTCCACCGCGGAAGGTGAAACCGGCCATGCGCACGGTCACCTGGAGTATCTGGAAGAGTGTGGTGATCCGGCAACCGGTATGCCGTTTGGCGGAACCTCAGCCAATCTGGAAACCGCCATCGCCGGTGAAACACACGAATACACCGATATGTATCCGGGTATGGCGAAAGCCGCTCGTGATGAAGGCTTCGACGAAATCGCCGATTGGTTCGAAACGCTGGCCAAAGCCGAGCGTTCCCACGCCAACCGTTTCCAGAAAGCCCTGGACAACCTGGACGCCTGAGTTCAGACACCGGCTCTTCGGGCAATCAGATATAAATAAGCTTTAAAGCGATTGTCGCTGGAGGCTGGCTACTGCGCCAGCCTCTGTTGTATTAGGCTTCAGAATAGCGTTATCAGATTATGCAAAAACTCACCCGCACTGATTTATTTTCTTTGGAAACGTACGCCGAAAAACGACCGGAATTCCGCGCTCAGGTGATGGCGCATAAGAAAAAACGCCATGTTCAGTTGGGCGATCATGCCACGCTGAGCTTTGAAGATCGGA
>JAGRHW010000467.1 GCA_020444765.1 Gammaproteobacteria bacterium
ATCATCGGGACATACCGAAAAATTGTTTCGGCCGTTTTAAGCGATAAGAGAAAGTTGTGAGCCGGCGTGCCCCATCACGCCAGAGCCAGGTTTTACGCAGGAGGTCACCTGTCTTGCTATCCTGCCTTGCGATTTTCCTTTTCCAGTTTTTTACGGATCCGGTCGCGTTTGAGCGCAGAAATATAATCGACGAACACCTTGCCGTTCAGGTGATCAATCTCATGCTGGATACAAACCGCAAGCAGGCCGTCGGCATCCAGCTCGAATGTCTCGCCGTCTTTGTTCAAGGCTTTGACGCGGATTTTCTCCGGTCGTTTGACCGTCTCGTAAAAGCCGGGTACCGACAGGCAACCCTCCTCGTGCTCTTCCTCGCCTTCGGTCGACAGCAATTGCGGGTTGATAAACACCATCGGCTGGCTTTTATCCTCCGAGACATCGACTACGATGACCCGCTTGTGCACATCGATCTGCGTTGCGGCCAAGCCGATGCCCGGGGCCTGGTACATGGTTTCGAGCATATCGTCGGCCAGCTTGCGTATCGAATCGTCGACCACATCGACTTCAACGGCTTTTTTGCGCAGGTTCGGATGCGGAAAGACCAGAATATTTCGGATTGCCATACAGGGTTACCATTACATCAATATGTATCGAGTTTATCAGGCATTGCGAGATCCCGGAACTCCACAATAAGGATGGCCGCGAATTTAACGCCTTGCTTTCAAGTATCGGGACAGACTCACCGAAGTTCAAGATCCTGCAACGAGGCACAGGCTCCAGCCCCTCGGCCAGTGCCTGGCAGTCCGATGGCATAAATCCTGCTCAGTTTGCAACATAGTACCAAAGCGGCCCAACGCTGCTTTTAGAGTGCCGAATTGATAACGGAGAACACGATCTTGTTTACCAAACAATCCAACCCTAAAGTGTTACCACTGATCACGTCCATCGGACTTGTCGCTGCCTTGAGTGGTTGTCAGACATTCAGCAAACAAACCCCTCAGGACGATGTCAGCGCCGCCGAATCGGCTGATTACTACATGGAAACCACTACTGTCGATCCAGGCAGAGTCCGGGTTATGGACCCTGATGCCGTCGGTATCACGCCCAAAAACACCGTTGATCGCCGGGCTGAAGCGCAACAGGCGATAAAACAGGATCACCCGGGCAGCTACGTCGTCCAGAAAGGCGACACCTTGTGGGATATTTCCGGCAAGTTTCTCAGCAAACCCTGGCTCTGGCCGGAAATCTGGGATGTCAATCCGCAGATCGAAAATCCGCACCTGATTTATCCCGGCGACGAAGTCGCCATGCGCTACGTCGACGGCAAACCGACAATCGTGGTATCACGCGACGGCAAGGTTGTCGATACCGGTAATGGCACAGGCATGAGCGATGCCAATCCGCTGCCCGCCAATGCTGGCGGCACGACCCGGCTTTCTCCGAGAGTGCGTGAAGAATCCCTGGCCAACGCGATACCGACCATTCCGGGCGACGCAATCCAGCAGTTTCTGGTCTATCCGCGTGTCGTCGACACCAACACCATCGACGGCGCTCCTTACGTGATCGGCGACTTCGAAGGCCGGCTGGCAAGCTCCACCGGGCAGCAGGTCTATGTCCGTGGTGACCTCGATGTCGAGCAAACCACTTACGGTATCTTCCGTGAAAGCAAAGAGCTGAAGGACCCCGATACCCGGGAACTGCTTGGCTATGAAGTCACCCATGTCGGTGACGCCAATCTGCTGCATTCCGGCGATCCGGCCACCATGCTGATTACCAACACGCGCATGGAAACCCTGGCGGGCGATCGGGTGATGTCGCAGAACCAGAATTTCGTGGTACACAATTACGTACCGCGGGTGCCGCAAATCGAAGGCGAAGGCAAAATCATTTCCCTGTTCAACTCGATCAGCCAAAGCGGCCGCAACCAGGTCGTGGTGCTGAATATGGGCGACCGTGAAGGTGTCCGGGTCGGCGACGTCATGGCGATCGAGCATCGCGGCGGTCGTATCAAGGACCGCTTCAGCGGCAAGCCGCATGATTTTGTCGACATCCCCAACACCCGCATCGGTGTGTTGATGGTGTTCCGCACCTTTGACAAAGTCAGCTACGGCCTGATCATGGAATCGACGCGCCCCATCCACCTGCAGGATGCGGTTACCGGTATTTAATACCGTCAGCCATAAAACGCCGGATATTTGACGAAAGCCGCTGCTGGACAGCGGCTTTTCCTTTTGTCTCAGATCGCACTGCATTATCGGGTCTTACCGTCAACGACCGTAACGGGTTAGACATTCGCCAGCAACTCGCGTAATTTATCGTTCCTGTTTCGACTGCCAGCATTGAAATCATGGATGACCTCAACATCTGGCTTCGCCTGTCACTAACCAGCGGCATAGGCGCAGTCAGCGCAAAACGCCTTATCGGTGCATTCGACAAGCCCGGCGACATAGCCCGCGCCAGTGCGTCCCGGCTGCGGGAAGCCGGTTTGACTGAGGCACAGGCCGATGCCTTTCTGGCCGACGACCTGGATGCCGCTGTTGAACAGGCCTTGAGCTGGGCGGCACAGGACAACAATCACCTGATCGGCTTCGGCTCGCGGGATTATCCGGCAAGACTTGCACAAATCCACGATGCGCCCCCGGTACTCTACGTGATCGGCGACAAGGAGGTTTTACAGACCCCGCAACTGGCCATCGTCGGCACCCGCAAACCGACGCCGAGCGCGGCGCACACGGCACGGGAATTCGCCGCCAGTATCGCGGCTCGCGGCCTGACGATCACCAGCGGTCTGGCACTTGGCATTGATGGTGAAGCCCACCAGGGATGCCTGGATGCC
>JAGRHW010000468.1 GCA_020444765.1 Gammaproteobacteria bacterium
CGGGCAAACCAATATGTCCCAGACAGCCACTTCGTCATCCCCGAATGCCTTAGTCGGGGATCCAGTGCCTCAGCCGAACCCTACGCAACCGGATTCCTACCCGTTGGCATTTCAGTCAAAAATTAATAATACAAGCCCATCTAATTCCGTTTTGCCCAGGAGGGTTTCTCTTTGGCAAAAAAACACCGGATTCCTTCCTGTGCTTCTTCCGACTCCCAGCGGTCCGCAAGTTTATTGGCCGTGAAGTCGAGCTGATCGGTTTGCGGATTTCTCGCCAAGTACTGGCAAAGCGCCTTGGCATCGGCGACCGCTCCCGGTGCGCAATCGAGAAAAGCGCGGGCCTGTTCCTCGACCAGCGAGTCAAGATCGTCGTCACCTGCAACGATGGAGACGAGTCCGAGCCGTTGAGCGCGTTCGGCATCGAACATGGCGGCATTCATGAATACCTGCCGGGCCGCGCCTTCACCCAGACGGCGTACCACATACGGACCGATGGTTGCGGGTATCAGTCCAAGCCGGGTTTCGGTCAGGGCAAAACGGGCCGAACGCGAGGCGACGACGATATCGCAGACTGACATCATGCCGACACCGCCTCCGTATGCGGGGCCTTGCACGCGGCCGATAAGCGGTTTCGACAAGCCGTCGAGTTCCTGCAGCATCATCGCCAGTTGCGAGGATTCGCGGATCTTGCCGGCGCGGTCTTTGCCGGCCTGTTCCTGCATCCAGCCGAGATCGCCGCCGGCGCAGAAGCTCTTGCCGGTGGCCGCCAGCACCACTACCCGAATCCCGTTGTCCTTGTCACTGAGTTCGGCGGCATCACGCAGCTCGCGGATCATTTGCGCGTTGAGAGCATTGTGTTTATCGGGACGATTGAGTGTCAGGGTGCAGATATCTTGCGGATCAGTTACCAGGGTCAGGGTTTCGAAGTTGCTCATGACGTTTTTTCCAGCATTTTTTGTACGAAGTTTTCTGCCAGTTGCAGTTTGGCCGGGTCGATGCCGGTTTCGAAGCCGCGTTCGTTCAGGAGTTGCAAAACCGCGCCGGTCGCCACATTGCCTTTTGCGCCAGGCGCGTAAGGGCAGCCACCCAGGCCGCCGACGGCGGCGTCGAAGGTTCTCAGGCCCCGTTCAAGGCTGACGAGGATATTCTGCAGGGCAAGACCGCCGGTATCGTGATAGTGGCCGGCCAGTTTGTCGGCGGGAATTTCCTGCAAGACGGCGTCGAGCATATTGCCGATTGATTCCGCCCTGCCTTTGCCAATCGTGTCCCCGAGAGAAACTTCGTAGCAGCCGAGGGCCAGCAGTTGCTCTGCCACGGACAAGGTGGCAGCCGGAGCGATAGCGCCTTCGTATGGACATTCGACGACACAGGAGACATAACCGCGTACCGGAATCTGCGCTTCCGAGGCAGCGGCCATGACCGGCCTGAAACGTTCGATACTTTCGGCGATGCTGCAATTGATGTTTTTCCGACTGAATGTTTCGGAGGCGGCGGCGAAGATGGCGACTTCACTGACGCCGGCTTTGCGCGCGGCCTCGAAACCTTTCAGATTCGGGGTCAAAGCTGTATAGGCTACGCCTGGTTTGCGTTCTATACCGGCCATGACCTCGCTGGCATCGGCCATCTGCGGCACCCATTTGGGCGAGACGAAGCTGGTCGCCTCGATTTTGCGCAGTCCGCTGTCACTTAACAGATCGATCAAGCGGATCTTGTCGGCCGTTGCTATCGTCTTTTTTTCGTTTTGCAGACCGTCGCGCGGCCCCATCTCGAAAATCGTTACGTATTCGCTCATGTCGCTTGCTCCGCCAGGCTGATCAGCAGGGTGCCGTCGCTGACCTGATCGCCGGGCTTGACCGTGATCTCGGCGATCGTGCCGTCTCTGGGCGCGGTCAGCGTGTGTTCCATCTTCATGGCTTCCATGACCAGCAGGCGTTCTCCGGCTTTGACGGAGGCCCCCGGACCGGCCATGACGGCGATGATTTTACCGGGCATGGGCGCCAGCAGTGTATCCTCCGATGCCGTGCTGTCGTCGTTGTCGGAGAGTTGATCGGGCAGCTCGAAGCGCCAGGCGACGGCGTCGTGAAAAATCGTCACGCAGCAGGCTTGTAATAAAACGTGCAGGGCGATGCTGTGTCCGTCGATGCGCAAGCGCACGCGATTGTTATCGATTTCCAGCACCTCAAGACGCAGCGACCGGTCATCGAATACCACGTCCAGCTCGCCGCTGGCATGGCTGCAGAGCTGGCAGGTGATGGGCTCGTCGCGCCAGATCAGATGCGTGAACTGCCTGGCTTCGCTCCATTGCCGCCAACCACGCAGCGTATCCCAGGGGTCGGTTTGCCCGGTTGTTGTCAAAAGCCCGCAACTGGCCATGGCGGCTGCGGCGATCAGTTCAGCGGCGGGGCGCTCGCTAGCTACCAGCGAGTCCAGTTCCCGCTCTATAAGCCCGGTATCGACATCGCCGCTGGCGAAGCCCTGGTGATTGGCCAGCCGGTATAAAAATGCAACATTGGTGGTACAGCCGGCGATCCGGGTTTCGCGCAGTGAGCTGGCCAGCGTATTGAGCGCTGTCCGGCGGTCCGCGGCATGCACGGTCAGTTTGGCGATCATCGGGTCATAAAACGGTGAAATTTCGTCACCGGCTCGCACGCCCGAGTCAATGCGCGCAATACGTTCCGGCAGTTCCAGCAGGTCCAGCCTGCCGGTCGCCGGTATAAAGCCTTTTGCCGGGTCTTCCGCGTAGATGCGCGCCTCGAAGGCGTGCCCCTGCATGCGAATATGTTGCTGCGTCAAAGGCAGCGGCTCGCCGGCGGCCACGCGCAGTTGCCATTCG
>JAGRHW010000469.1 GCA_020444765.1 Gammaproteobacteria bacterium
GCGACAACGACTGAGACAAGATCTGCTTCAGCTTTGACGGTATCGCTGTTTCCAAGCTGATTTTGAACCCAGCGATTCGCATACATGGTGGCACCGAGACCGAAAATCGATGCAAGGATGAACAGAACTATTGATTGACGGTTGATCATGGCTTGATACCTGAAAAAAACAGAGTTGGCCTGCTTGTTAGATTAATCACGACAGCATCCAAAGCGACACGGTAGTCCCGCATGCAATCGCCAGTGCATAGGGAAATCTCAAGAGGGCCGGAGTTCCTTTTGCCGGTGGAATATACTGAAGGCTTCCGGTCATCAGAGAGTGCTTTCCAACAAGGAAGTAGCGATGAAGGAAATCACCGATGCCCTTGAATCTGACAAGCCAGGCAATACCCAGAATGCTCCCGCAGATCAGGCTTATCAAAACCGCTTTCAGTATCAGAGGAAAACCCACGAAAGCGCCAACGGCGCCCATCAATTTGACGTCTCCTGCAGCCATGCCCCCGGCAATATAAAACGGCAGAAAACAAACCAGTCCAAGCAGAAAGCCGATCAGCGCAGATTCAAAGCCCAGGCCGTTCGGTAAAAAAGCGTTGAGTGTCATACCGATGAGCGCTGCAGGGAAGGTCAGTTTATTTTCAATCCGATTGCGGTAAATATCTGTGTAGACAGCAACTGATAAAACAGAGCCAAGGCAAGCAAGCAAGAAAAGTTGGTCGTTCATACGAAAGTTCCTTGCGGTACTATTGTATGTAAATGTTATATACCCGAGGGCAGTTTCACCCTCGGGCAGTTTTTCAAGGCCTTAAATCGAACTACCTGGTACGGGTTAGGAAAGTATGGCGTCGATTTTGTCTTTTACAGCAGTTCCGAAACCGGAAAACGCAAGTACGATTGCTCCTGCCAGTACGCCACCTGCAACAGCATACTCAACAACAGTCAGCCCTTCTTCGTCACGGACAAACGTTTTCACAGCTTCTACGAATTTATTCATCAGGAAGTCCCCTTAGTACAGACAGTTATAATTTTTATAGTTGTGTATCACCCTGATTGTCAGATCTCACAGGCAGTTAAACAGTGCCAATAATTTTCAGACAATCGTTCTGGAGATACATTTGCGCTAACGGCAGGGGAGTTGGCGGTTTGAGTAATAAAGAGTGGAAATGTTAAGTAATAGAAACTTTTTCTTTAAAGGGCTGAAAATAAACGTGTACCTGAGTAACAGTGAAAACGAACAGGCCGTCTGACTTGAAAATCATGTGGCACCAGGTCAGTCACCACGGCGGGTGATCAAAAAACATATCCTGTGACGTCCGTCTCTACGTTTTAAATTTTTCTCCTATAGTTAAATGTATTTGACGCTATGGACAATAGAATTTGATAGTTACGGAGCGTTCGAACGTGACCAGAATTGCTTTAGTCCCGCTGGCCGGATTCGTGTTTATGCTGGCCGCCTGTACCGGGGGAAGTTCTTCGTCAACGGCTGGTTCTCCGGAAACGGAAGGTGATGTATTGCTTATAGGCGGTGCCGGCGGCGAAAGCAGTTCGTCGAATACCGGTAACGGCGACGGTTCTACAGATTCAACCACTGCAGGCGGACTGGCTACCGGTGGAGAAAGTGGCGAGTCGGGCTCTCCCACCATACTGGAGGGCAATTGGATCAAGAGCTGTTCTCTCATTAACCCGACGGATTCTGAAGAAGGATATCGGATCTGGACCTTGACGTTTCAAGGCAATCGCTTCAGTTCTCATATACGAAATTTTACAACCCCAGGCTGTACATCAGCTTCCGCTATTTATTCACAGGTTATTTTTCAGGGATATTTTGAGTTTGGTGAAGCTGATGTTTCGGCTGAAGGGCTTCCGGTCAAGCGCATCGATGTATACACGCAAACACCGTTTACCAACATAGAATATGATATTTTTTACCAGGATGGTAACCGCTTGTATTTTGGCGATACCAGCGGGCAGATGAACGGCAAGACGTTGGAAACACGTCCGGACTCACTGGATTTTTACTGGGAGCTGGTTAAAGAAGAATGATGACGATATGCCGTTAGAAAATATGCAGGCAATCTAAAAAATACCGCATGGACACGCTACACATACGTCCTTTCCTCGAGCGTCAGATCATTGGCTGCCTTGATCAGTTTTTCTATCAGTCCGGATTCGGCGCGTGACAAATGCGCACGGGGGTTGGTCACCAGATTAACGTCTATTGCAAGCCTGTCATCGTAAGGCGGCAGTCGCCACAGCAGTCCGTCGCGTACATCGCGATGGACGACGTGTACTGGCAGGGGGCCGATACCCAGGCCGTTGATGATCATGCGCCGCACCTCTTCAAGATGCGACGAGGTGCCGACGACCGGCCCCTGCATACGCTCGGTCAAGCGCAATAAGGCCACGGGTCGCAGTGCGTCGGATAACTGATCGGACTGGAAAGACACCATCGACTCTTTGCGCAACTGCGAGATGTCGATGCCTTGCATGCCAAAGAACCGGTGTCCCGGGCCGCAGAAAAAACCGAAATGTTCGCGATAGAGGTGGGTGTACTGCAGGCGGCGATTTTTCTCCAGTGCCAGCGACATGCCGAAGCTGGCGTCCTTTTGCAGTACCGATCGTTCGACATTGCGGCTCTTCAGCACCTGCATACTGAACGTTACTCTGGGATGACTGGCATGGTAGTCGGCCAGTGCATTGTCGACGATCGGGCAAGTGATATGGCTGGCCATGCTGATGCGGACGTGACCGGTGAGTTCTTCCTCGACTTCACGCATCAGTACGGTGAGCCTTGACACGCTGCCGAAGATTTCTTCGCATTCCTCGAACAGC
>JAGRHW010000046.1 GCA_020444765.1 Gammaproteobacteria bacterium
AACTTGAAATGGACGAGGAGTTTTAACGGATTTTTAACCAGCTCTCACAGAAGACTTTTGGCTACCGCACGGTATATGCCGCACGGTAGTAGACCCACTGTATAACGCTTGCCTTTTTATTCGATAAAAACCGCAGCGCAATCCCTGTACGGCTCATCCACTTTCCAGTGCCCCGTATCGGTACAATTAGCTGTTGAATCGGCGTGAACACGGAACAAGCCTTGATCGGGCAAACCATCATCGAGTTTGGTATCAATCTCGAACAGCAACGAGGAAGGTATTTTACCGCCGGTATAAAACTCGTTACTGTCGCCACTCACACCTTCACCCTTGCCAGTGTAAGTAATCTTGTAAAAACCATAGAACGGGTTCTGCGGACAGGTTGTCGAGGCGCACTCCGCATCCTCCAAAGCTCCAACCGCCGCACTGTCGCCATCGAAATCACCCGCGATAAACCCGGTAGCAGCCAGATGCTGCCAAACGCTGGCAATTTCCTGTTTCGTATCGATACTGCCATCGCCATTACCGTCCTTCATAGTGGCTCCGATATGGGACGAGGCGGATTTGTAATCGCCGGGTAAGGCATGGAAGCGATCCTGAAAACCGTACCAGGCCGCCCGAATCCCATTGATGTCATTGACGATAGAGCGTACACGTGCGCTGTCGATCAGCGCCTGCCCCTTGAGCACACCACCCAGAATCAGCCCGACGATGACCAGCACGATTGAGATTTCTACGAGGGTAAATCCTTTCACTTTTTGCATATCCAAGCCTCCATGCTTCGATGCGTTTTGCAGGAACTGCAATGATAGGCAATCTGTGACGCACACCGCAATTGACCATCACATATTTGTGACGTCAATCACAATCGAGGTGGAACGGCTTCAGGGCAGAACGCCCGCTTCTATCATCCGGGTAAACAGAACGTTATCGGACAGCCAGATGACGATATCATCAAACTCTTCCCCGCTTTTTTGCGAGTATTCGCGGCTCACGAAATAGACTTTGTCGCCCACCCGTCTGCCCTGTGTACTATCGTCCTTCGCATCTTTCCCCAGCGAATAGATCACGGCCGGAATGCTGTTGGCTCTGACCTTGCCGGTGTCGCAGCTGTTACTGACTTTTTCCGAACAGATAACCAGATCGGGCTTGAGATTTTGCATGCCGACGGCACGCATTTCATCAGCAACCACGAAATCCGCCGAGCCTTGTGTCCCCGCCTCTCCGAAATCAGCAAGGCTGACGCTATAACGAATCGGATTCCCCCAGGGATCGAGTAGCAACCCACCGCTGTTGAAATTCCCGCTGATACCAAGCACCACCGAGGGCACATAACCATTGCTTTCGTTACACAAGGCCGGTTCCTGGCCTGCACCCATAACCGTTGAAGGACACGGCAGTCTTGAATTGACCACGGCAAAGCCAATCAGGGCATCACGTATTTCTTCCAACTGTAACTGTGCCTGGCGTCGTTTGGATTGATCAAAACCCGCACCAAGAGGCTTTAGTATCATGCCAAGCAACAAACCGATCACCAGCAAAACAACAGCGATTTCAATCAGTGAAAAACCTCGGTAAGTATTGAATTTACAACGCATTTACAAAGTGTCCGGAAAATAACAGCGACTATTTTAAGCAGCCGGGAATAGTTTTCCTTGAACTACCAAACAACTACACGGTTTGGAACCGAAAAATCCTATTGATCCGGTCTCCATGGATTGGGTTTCCGGCCTGATCTCAATGCCCGGATAGACCACACCGTCAACATCGACTTGCCCCGCCTGAACGTTACAAGTCATGGCAGCCTCCCCCTGACACTCCGTGGCAACCTTATAGCGTATGAACTTCCACCACTGGTTCTTGATAAACCAGTGTAATTCCCTCTGCACCGACTCAAACTGCAGCCCCGTAAACAGGCTATCCACACAATCGCCGGCCCTGACCGCCAACCAGCCATCGTGATTACCTGGCTGACACACGCCGTCGTCACTGGCAGCCGCCTCCGGAAAACAGGGCGTCGTGGTCGCTCCGGCACAACGTTGATCGCGATAATCCAGCAACCACTGCCTCACCGAGCCAAGCACACGGGTAAGCACCAACGGCATCAACTCATCAGAGCTGATTGGCAGGTAGATGTCGTTGGTTTGTTCACCGGATGCACGCAGAAATTTTCCATCACGTATTCCCGACTCAATATATCCGGCCGGATCGACACCGGGTCGCAGTTTACGCTGTTGGTCCAGTGGCAGACCGGGATCGATTATCATCGCCACCAGCTCATCGCTTGTATCCAATGACAACACGCCTTTGGCCGATGGATTCACCCGTGTTTCAAGACTGAATGGATTATTGACGAAGCCGCCTGATATCACATACCACAGCGCATGGTCCGCATCATAGCGGTTTGCCTGATAATTCAGAACCTTGCCGGTACGGGAAATCCCCGCCAACCGTGGCAGGCGTCCGATGTAAAAGGGCTTGCCGCCACAGGGCGGGGACGGACCTTCATTTTTTCTTTGTCCATCTGGCAGATTGGCATTTGGGCAGGGAAAATGCCCGGGCCCCGCACCCGATGGGCCATAGTTGTCCGCATACGTCACGGCCAGGGCGATCAGATTGATCTTGGCCTGTTTGAGCCGATGTTGAGCCTCTGCCATTCGATACGCGGAATTAAGTGACGGCGACTTGGGCATCAAAGCTAGCATTGGCGCGCCCATCGATAGCAGTACGATCAACATCAGATAAATCGCGGCACCGTCCTGGCGTCCTTTATTGCCCGGTTTTCGCTGATGATTTCTGTATCGAAAGAGTTTGATCCTGTTCAACCCAGCCGTCCTTGTAGGTGAAGCGTCCCGAAGATGTGTTTTTGCCGTCTGAAGAAAAGTCGCCTGGTTTCGGCACCAGCAAACGCGAAAATACTTTTTTCTTGGCGGATTGACTGATTTGCCAGAACTCTCGGACAACATCGCCAACAATCAGACTGCCTCGAAATCTGAGCTCAACTGTAGCCTGTCGCTGCGGTTTACTGTCACTGTTTGCAGGTTTCGGTTCATCGCGCTGCAAGGGTGCTTCGACCAGCTCCATCCGCCTTCTTTCCTTCTCGGTAAAAAACAGCGTTTTTCCCTGCAAATTGTCATTTGCTTCCGTAAACACGGGTAACAGCATACAAAGACAGACCAGAGCGGATAAACCCGGGCGAGCCAGGATCATAATGTGCCCTGCCTCAGTAAAAACCAGTTAATCATGCAGGACATTTGCAAGCCCGGTAATTCCAAAGGTGTTGAATCCGGCTTTCCCGGTCCCTCATCGACGCGCAAGATGTCACAACCTCTGAGTTCATAATAACTGGCATGCTCCTGCAGAAAATCAAGAAAAGTGTAAAAATCCTCCATATGACGCAGCTTTCCCCTGAGTAAAACCACCTCCGCCTGCATTTGCACGGTTGTTTGATGATCCAGGGTTTCCACGGCAATTGTCTGTGGGTCCAGGAACTGGTAATCCAGCGACTCGAAATTCGCGGCATGCATGGATTTTCCCAGCAATGACAAAATAGTCGAACGCAACGTTTTTTCCGAACCGGCACGTGGCAGCGAAAGAAACTGTTCGCCATATTGCTGTTTTAAGTGTTGCTCGATTTGTTGTTCCCGCCAGTTTTTTTCCAACGTCGTCATGGTGCTTTTACTTGCCCGGTAAGCACTCCGGTGAATCGACAAATAAGCCTGCGTTGCTCCAATAATAATCGTGCTGAAAACAACCATACCAGCACAAAGCAGCAACACCCGCCGACTTTTTGGAATCCCGAAAATCACTCTGTCTGTTCCGGCTGGTGTTTCAGCAACAGACTCAGTGTTTGAATGCCACCATCATTTTCAATCAGCTCCTTATTTAATCTCCCCGCTTGTATTAACTCATGTTTGCCTTCATTCTGCCGTTTTTTGACCAGAAAACCGGCATTTTCTAACTGACGGAGAAAGTCATTTTCAAAGAAGGACGGGGCCACGGCCGAAAAATTTGCCACAAGATTCACTTCGTCTTTGACATTGGCTGTAATTCTCGGATAAAAACTGCCGATCAGGCGACTATCTCCTGCGTCGTTATTTCGCGACCAGTAGACTCGCTCGAGCCGAACCGCTTGATAACCAGTCAAGGCCGTCGCCAGCGCACCCAGCTGCGTCCTCAATCCGGCCTCTCTATCAAGCTTTGTAAAGATCGTCGAAAATAGCTGCGCATCAGCAACCACATATTTATGGCTGTTGGTTTCACCGGAGAAGTTATCCAGGCGTTTTTTTATTCGTTTCGCCTGGCTATCAAGCCGCTCGGCAAACAGCTTTTTGGAAATGGCCAGGTCAACAGTATCAATGGCGTAAACTGATGAAGCTACAGTGGCCATAGCGCTCAGAACCAACAGCCCATGGGCCAGGAGCAACTTACTGTAGGCGGTTTTAAGGCCGGATCTGCTATAGCGGTACCTCTGGTGACGAAGTGGCCGAATATAACAAACCATACACTCATAAAGTGATCTTCCGCTCCCGGTTCCGGATAAACCCTTGCAGTCAAACTTTTTTCTTAATACAAGCTCAAAAGCCGATGCCGGTAATTCTGGCCCCAAAAAGTGAACAGACGGTTTACTGGACTCAGTCAGAAGGCCAGCTTGCCTGGCATATTTTATCGTTTCACGAACTTCGCTATAGATATCCGCCCAAACATCCTGATGACGGCTGAACACGCTACGGCTCAACAGCAGAAATCCGGCTTGAAAGAGTGAGTAACGCCACTGTTTGCCAGTCTGACTGGAAATCACCAGGCTGAAATCGACCGTTGTTTTATCATGCTGTTTTACAAACTCTCCAAGCAAACCGCTTAACATATAAACACGCTCAACAACCAGCCCGACGCTCCGTAACAGAGAGAAAACGCCTTGCAGATAAGCAGTCTGCCGCAGTCCAGCACACAACAGACGTTTACGTTTCTTTTCGCCGCTGACTCCTGGCTGCTCGCCGATGGCACAGGTGAAATCGCTGGTCGAGAAGTGCCTAGACAAGCGCGCATTCATCATCGTCTTGCGCTGCCAAAAGCCGTCCGCAGGTAATCCTTCCAGATAAAACTCTTCATCCGACAAGTCAAAAACCAGACTGCAGACATGGAAACGGTTTTCCGCTAGCACTGCTTGCAGTCGCTGACTGGTCTTGTCGTCGACAGCAAAATCGGCCAGCCTGCTAACACCGGACGCGGACTTCATGTAACAATGCATGGTCGAATCCGTCAGGACCACAAACAGTTTTTTCACAGTTGCCCCTCAAGACTCAAGACCGCGTCGTAAATAGGCCCGATGACCGCGATAATTACCCATACCAGCAAAGCACCTATAACCATGACCAGCACCGGCCCGATCATCTGCTCGAATCTGGCAATCGATTTGTCCGCCTCTTCCCGGTAATAGTTACTGATCTGCAACAGGGAATGATCCAGCGCGCCGGTTTTTTCACCGACACTGAGCATCCGCGCGATAAATGGGGGAAACATCGCGGCTTCGCTGAAACTCTGTCCGATGCTTTGCCCGTCACGTATTTTCCGAATGACTGTTTCAATCGAAGCCTCTAAAACCGGACTTGTAGTAATACTTTTACTTGTTTCAAAGGCATCGATCACCGTAATACCTGCCGCATACATCATTGACGAAAAATAGGTAAAACGCGCAATCTTGATTTGAAACATCACCGGCCCCAGCCAGACCAGTTGCAGAACCAGGCGGCTCCATTGGAAACGAAACTGCTCACTGATTCTGTAAATGACCGTCAAGACAGCAAACAGGGCAAAAAACGCAAGGAGATAGATCAGGAAAAACCGGGAAAGATGATTCGAGACTGCCAGCAGCCAAACCGTGTACCAGGGCAACTCCCTGGCCGCGCCCTGAATAAACAACACAAGGTTCGGTACAAGATAGGTCATCAGAAAAGCGCTGACCGCCAATAAGACGAGACCGCTGAACAAGGGATAGGAAATTGCCCGTCGCCAGCGTTCGCCGATCGCTTTCTGCCAAAGCAGCGCCTTGTGCAGCTCTTTCAGAGCACCGGCGAAGTTACCGGTTTGCTCACCGACCCGAGCCATCGTAACGGCGATTGACGGAACAGGCGTGGTGCTCGACGACAGGGCCTCGGAAAAAGCCATACCCGAGCTTACTTTTGACAACAGCTCATCAAGCACGCCAGCAAAACGTTCATCTTCCTGGGAATCACGCAGATCGACCAGACTTTGCACCACCGGCACACCGGCAGCGATCATCTGCTCCAGATGAGAAATGAATTGTATGAAGGCATCACGATCGACGGTCCGGGAAGCAAAGTACGCCGCTCTGCGCTTGCGGTACCAGATCAGCTCGAGGGATTGCTCACGCAGCTTACGGTCCAGAGCATCAATACCATCGGCAAGCAGTTTCCCGCTCTGCACGGACTCATCCTTCCGCAAAGCCTTGTAGTAATAGACCTGCATCAGTGTTTCTCGCTGCTGTCTGCCATACCAAACACACGTTCAAGCTCACGGCTGTCGGTAAGTCCCGCTTCGACCAGCGCATGTCCTTTTTCAAGCAAAGGCACCCAGCCCTTCTCGCGTGCGGCGTTCTCAATCTGCGCCAAACCCGCGGATTCGAGGATCAGCTTTTCCAGCGTTTCATCCAGCGTTAGAATTTCCATCAGCGATAAACGGCCCTTATAGCCGATCCCCGCGCACTGCCTGCATTTCCGCGCTGTTGAATCACCACCGCAGACAGAGCAAAGCTTGCGAATCAGGCGTTGCGAAATAACGGCAGAGAGATTACCCGTCAGCATCATCGGTTCGACACCCAGATCGATCAGCCTTTGTACAGCGGCTATCGCCGAGCGGGTATGTATGGTTGAAAAAACCTTGTGCCCGGTCATCGAGGCGCGCATCGCGATACGTGCCGTATCCGCATCCCGGATTTCACCGATCAATACAATATCCGGGTCCTGACGCAGAATCGCCCGAATACCGTCGTGAAAACTCAGCGATTGATGCTGACCAAGATTGCTTTGCCTGACATATTCAAGCGGGTACTCCACCGGATCCTCAAGCGTCATGATATTCACCGACGCATGATTCAACTCTTTGACCATCGAATACAGGCTCGTGGTCTTACCACTACCCGTCGGACCGGCAACCAGCACAACGCCTTCGGGCCGGGAAAGAATCGATCTGATCAGGTTTTTTTCCTGCCGATCCTGCACCAGTTGACCCAGCTCCAGCACTGATTTGTTCCGATCAAGAACCCGCAACACCAGATTCTCTCCATGCACGAGCGGGAAACTCGATGCGCGGAAATCGATGGGCTTGCCATGCACGGTCAATGAGAAGCTGCCGTCCTGAGGCATCCGGTTTTCGGCGATATCCATACCGGCCTGGATTTTCAGACGTCCAACCATCGCCGGCCAATGCTTTTTGTGCAGCGAGCGTAGCCGAAACAATACACCGTCGATACGATAGCGGATACGGATATAGCCGGCTTCAGGCTCAAAGTGGATGTCCGAAGCTTGCGCCTGCACGGCATCCGCCAGAATGACGTTGATCAAGCGAACGATGACATGGGAATCTCCATCACTGACCGGATCTACAGAGGAGTTTCTATCAGGTTGATTTTCCAGCTCGTCGAGGATGCCATCGATACTCAGGTTGAATCCGTAAAATTCGGCCAACGCCTTATCGATATCCGGTTCACTGGCTTGCAGTATATCCAGCTGCACGGAACGACCGGCGATACGGCGAATCTTGTCCAGCGCCACCAGATTACCCGGCTCCGTCATTGCCAGCATGAGACGGTTTTCCGGGCGGTTGAAGCTGACCGGTATGACTCGAAAACGTCTGGCCAGCTCTTCAGGAATCTGCCTTAGTGCTTCAGCATCGGCAACCACGGTCGACAGATCAATCGACCTCACACCAGCTATCTTTCCCAGTTTGTCGCGCAAATCGGTTTCCGATATAAAACCGAACTGAACCAGCAGACGGCCTATTTTCATACCGGATTTCTTCTGTTCCACCAGAGCAATCTGCAGCTGGTCCGCATCGATCAAACCAGCCTTCAGCAGTTGTTTTCCGAGCATGATGACGTCCTTGTCGCAGTTAGAGTGAAGCCAGCCGCCTGGTGACCTTTTCCGTATCAAATTCCGGCGTCCTGCCAGGTTCAGCCTTAAGTGCCTTTAAATAATATTCTCTGGCCTTTGCGGGATTTTTCAGTCGATCGTAACTGACAGCCAGGTTATAGAGACAAAGGCTGTTCGCATCAGCGATAGCGCACACCTTGGCAAAACTGCGGTTGGCTTTGTTCCAGATATTTTGCCGGCTATAGAGCATTCCCAGGGCCATGTAAAACGAATCATTTACCCTACCGGTCTTATACAGCTGCAAAAATGCCGACTCCGATTCATCAAAGCTCATGTTTACCGTGCGTTCGATCAACTGCCGCACCTGTTCCGCAATCATCTGCGATTGATTCACAGAGCTGGATTTTCTGATCTTCATCGAAGGTCTTTGGCTTGTATTTATTATCTGCTTTTCAGTTTGGCTTTGTTGACTGCGTGGTTTAACGTCAACGGCAGAGTCTTCAAGAGCCGTATTGACCGATGTTGGTGGTAATGATTTCCGCCCTTGTATAATCATCGGCGGCTTTTGACTGACAAGTGGCACTGATACGACAAGCGGTGATTTTCTGATCAGCGTCAACATGTCACGGGTATATTCCTGCCGGGTATGAATCAACTGGGCCACAAGGTACAAAACAAGCAAAAAACTGAAAAGCAAGGCAACCATCAGGGAAATACTGAGGACAGAGCGGCATTCCCTGACTGTCTCTGGTTCCGGCCCGCTGACCAACAGCCGCTGTCTGCGTGCCAAAGCTCGCACCACTTTTTCAGATGGGATGTATTCCCCTTCCAGAACGTCCATGTTCCGCCTCTTTTTTACTGTCTCATTACCTGCTGATTATTCAGATATCGCAGAGCCTCATCGCGATAGTTTTTTATTCCGTCGATAACGACCGGCCGCAGAAAAACCAACAATTCGGTTTTTTCCAGTTGATCGCTTTGGTATTTAAACAGGTGACCAAGCAAGGGAATATCGCTCAGCCACGGAATGCCGACCGTTTCCTTGCTGATGCGTTCCTGCATCAGTCCGCCGATCACCAGCATGCCGCCGTTTTCCACCCGCAGCACGGACTCCATTTCCCTGACCTGTATTTCTGGCACCCGATTTTGCACGCCGGCTACCGCAAGATCTGGGTTCGGGTCGGCGACAAAGCCCAGAATTCGGGATATTGTTGGCCTCACGTTCAGTATGATTTCGTTTTGCTGGCTGATATAAGGAATCACATTCATCACCAGACCGATCGGCACCGTTTTGATCTCCGATGTGGTGGTAAGCTTTTCGAAAAGATCGTCCGTTTTTATCCGCTGGACGCCAATCGAAAAATACACTCTGTTATCCACCACTTTCAGAACCGCCGCCTGATTGTTCAAGGCGTTTATCTTCGGGCTGGAGAGAATCTTCACCTCCCCGAACTGCCGCAGCAATTCCACTGTTGCGGTAATATCCGTACCACCCAAGGTATTTTTGAAGACGCTGAGCAAGGCCGCCGGCGCGGAGATATTCTCAATCGATTCAGCTGTCACCGGCGCATTACCGCTGAAGCTCTGCACGAAGTTTTTCGTCTCCCCGCCCTTCGACAAAACCCGCCAGTCGATACCGGCCTGAAACTCGTCACGTAAACTGACCTCCACGACCAGCGCTTCGATCAACACCTGTTTTTGCGCGCTTTGCACCACCTTGCTGATAAACTGCCCGATCTGCATTTGCACCTTGTGCCGTGCTCGCACCAGAATCACACCGCTTTCCCGGTTGACGATAACCGGCAGATTACCGCTGTCGCTCTTGGCCGGCTGGCCGACGATCGCAAGGAGATTGCTCTTCAGGCTGTCCCAGAAACGGTTGTCCGATGCGTTTTTGATGCTGGCTTTTGAGTTGTTGCTGTTCGATAGACCACTGCCGCCGCTGTCGACGGCCAGACTGATCGCATCTATCTGAGTGGATAAATCTATATCACTGCCAGAGGAACGGCTGATATTGAGGTAATCAACGTGGTAGCTGGCAAGGTAGGGTTGATCATCGAAAACAAGCAGACGTCCGTCGTCCAATTGGTAACGGACAGACGTCTGGCTTACGACATTATCGAGAATTTCCGGTAGCGGGCGATCATCCATAACCATACTGACCGAGCCGTTGATAGCACCACTGATAGACAGTTCCAGGCCTGCATCCCTGGCCAGTGCCTGTAAAAATTCGCGAACCGGAACTTCTGACAGCGAAACGGAGAAAGACGGGTAATCATCCGCCACCTTCACACTGGCGGTGGCGTCGATAACGTCGGGAATATCGGCTTGCCCGATAAACTGCGCTATGTCGGCAGCCGCAGGGCTTCGAATGGCTTTGTTATTCGCTGAAGGTTTTGCTGAATCGCCTGCGCAAGCGGACAAAAACAGCAGAAGAAAAGCTGCAAACGGCGCCAAGCGTAGTAAAGCCGTGAGTCCATTCAGTGTTTTCTGATCCATCCTCATTCCATGAGTCGGTTGCAGATTCACCTCGCCCTGAGGTGTTCACTATTGTGGACAAGTTAACTTTTTGCTGGTGTGACGAGGTTCACAAAAACAGGGTTCTGGTCTGGACCTTATTTCCGGACCGGTGTCGTGCCTGCTTTTTCCTCTGAGCGAATGACCAGCATATTCTGGTTATTGACAGAGACCAGATCCTGCGAGGAACCGACGTTGCCGAACATGGTCCAGATTAATGCAAGCACCAGCCCGCCGCTGATCGCCCCGACCAGAAGTGAATTGCGGGCAGTCAACAAGGCTGCTGCACCTCCGGCGGGCGATTGACTGAGCTGCACGGCATCCTGCGTTACCGGCACATCATAAACCGCCGGAATTTCAGCATTCCGTCGATACGCGCGGCGCAGGGTTCCGTTGGCAAGCTCAACGAGCTTGCGGAAGTTTCCAGCGGAGTCGCCGGCGATGGTTTTGGCGGTCTCCCGGGTAAAGGCAGGCAGACCGCCATGTCCGCAAAGACGCATATGGTCGTTGAGGTATTCGTAAACTTCGTAATCGGTCAGTGATTCGATATGGATGGGTCTACGACTCGTATCGAATCCATTTTGTTCCAGCAGCGACTGCTCGTAATCTGAATACAAAAATACAAGCGTGAGATTTTTCCCTTTATCCCGCACGATCGTCTGCAATTCTCTCAGCCAGTCAAACTGTTCCGCCGCGATACCCCGGATTCCTTCAAGCAGAATAATCAGACGTTCATGCGTTTCGAGCTTGTGAACGATCGCGCGCTCCAGATGTGTCACGGGTACAAAAGCCCTGACATCGATCAACAAGCCCTCGGCCAGCTGCTTTTCAAGTGAAACCGTCCGTGCTCGGCCGGAGCAGTTGGCATACAAACACAAGCCTTGCTGCAAGTCGTGCTCGGTCATCCGGCAGATTGCGGTTTTGCCGCTACCGGGTTCGGCCCGGACAAAGACAAACGGATCGTCATTGCGTATTTGCAGTAGAATATCTTCCAGAACGCTTATCCGGTTTGCACCCCGGTAAAATTTGCTGACGTCGAATTCATGACCGAACGGCGACTCCATCAGTGCATAGAACCGACAATAATCGACTTCATCAAATTCACTGACGCATGATTGCAGATCGATCGCTTTCATAGGATTTAACACATTGTCGCGCAGCAATAAACCGGAATACGGCAGACAAATTTTTTCTACCGCTACTTCCTATATAGTTAAGAAATTTAAAACGACAATAAATCAACCCTGAAAAGATTTTCCGAACCCGCAGCCCCATGTTCAATATTGCTCTGTTCCAACCAGAAATTCCGCCCAATACCGGCAACCTGATCAGGCTGTGCGCCAACACCGGTTTTGCCCTGCACCTGATTCATCCGCTGGGATTTGAACTCGAAGAAAAAAAGCTGCGCCGCGCCGGACTCGACTACCGCGAACTGGCTGTCGTACACGAGCATGATGACTATGCATCGTTTATAAACGCGCTCGGGCCTACGCGTGTGTTCGCCTGTACGACCAAGGCCGAAAACAACTACACTGCGCCTTCATACCAACCGGGCGACACGTTTTTATTCGGGCCTGAAACCCGCGGCCTGCCCGAGGACATTCTGCAAGCCGCACCCGGGGAAGGTAAAATCCGAATTCCCATGCTGCGGCAAAGTCGCAGCATCAATCTTGCGAACGCGGTATCGATTATTGTCTTTGAGGCCTGGCGGCAGAACGGTTTTACAGGAGGGACTTAGAGCCAGCCCGGAGTTCGCTAGCTTTCCTGTTTGGGTGAACGGGACAACAGGGTCTGCACCGCCAGGATCGGCGCCTTGGCGTTATAGATCACTTCATAGACCTGACTGACGATCGGCATTTCAACCCGGTATTTTTCCGCCAGCAGGCGCGCATCTTCGGTTGTTTTGACACCTTCGACCACCTGCCCGATCTCCTGCAAGGCCTGCTCGACGCTGAGCCCGCGCGCCAGACACAAACCGAAACGCCGGTTGCGCGATTGATCATCGGTACAGGTCAGCACCAGGTCGCCCATCCCCGACAAGCCCATCAGAGTCTCCTGTCTGGCGCCCATCGCCACCCCAAGCCGCATCAATTCCGCCAGCCCCCGGGTGATCAGAGCAGCTCTGGCATTGGCGCCAAACCCCAACCCGTCAGAGATACCGGCGGCAATCGCGTAGACATTTTTCAGAGCGCCGCCGACTTCCACGCCGATCACGTCGTCTGTGCTGTAGGCTCTGAAATTGTCGCCATGCAGCCAGCGTGCAACCTGATCGGCCACCGCCAGATCCCGCGACGCCACACTGATGGCAGTCGGCAGGTTTTGCGCCAGCTCCTTGGCGAACGAGGGCCCGGAGACGATCGCCGATGGCTGCCCCGGCAACTTCTCCTCGAGAACCTCGTGGAGTAGCCTGCCACTGCCCGACTCCAGACCTTTACAGGCCCAGATCAAACGCTGTTCCTTTCTGAGGCGAGGCTTGAGTTTATCCAGCGTAAGGCCGAAGGCGCTGGTGGGCGTACCCAGCAACACGGCATCACTCGCCGACAAGGATGGCTCCAAACGGTCGCTGCAAACCAGCTCATCGGGCAAACGGACACCCGGCAGGTAACGGCTGTTCTCGCGGTTTTGCTGCATGGCTTGCATGGCAGCGGCATCTCGTCCCCAGAGTATGGTTCTATGGCCACTGCGCGCCAGCAGGCACGCCAGCGCGGTACCCCAGGAGCCGGCGCCCATGACGATTATGGAAATTTTGTCCGGCATACCGAATGACGTGATTGTGTGCGCTTACTGCGGCGTGTCGGTGGCCGGTGCGTTCTGCTGGGCTTGCTGCCGGTGCTGGGCGTAGAGCGCATCAAAGTTGATCGGTTCGAGCAATAACTGCGGAAAACCGCCCTTAACCACATGATCCGCAATCACCTCGCGGGCGAATGGAAACAAAACATTCGGACAGTAGCTGCCGAGCAGACCGGCGCGGTTATTGTCATCAAAGCCTTTGAGAATAAACAGTCCCGCCTGCTTGACCTCGACCAGATAGGCCGTTGTCTCCGAGGACTTTACCGTGACCGTTACAGTCAGCACCGTCTCGTACAGATCTTCCCCAACTTTGTGGCTTTCGGAATTAAGTTGCAGACTGACGGTCGGTTTCCACTCCGCCTGCTGG
>JAGRHW010000470.1 GCA_020444765.1 Gammaproteobacteria bacterium
GGAATACCTGATGACCGGCGACGCGATTGCCGCGCCCAAAGCAGCGGAAATGGGGCTGGTAAATTACGCCGTCGCGCCCGAGGAGCTGGATGCGCGGGTCGAGGAGTTCGTCGCCAGGTTGCAGCGCGGCGCGAAAAAAGCCATCCGCTGGTCCAAGGTGTCGGTCAATATCGGCCTCAAGCAGCTCGCACACAGCATCATGGATGCCTCGCTCGGGCTTGAGGCCTTGTCGAACATGACCGCCGATCACCAGGAGGCGGTCACGGCATTTCGCGAAAAGCGTGAACCGACCTTCACCGGACGTTGAGGCTGAGCGATGAATTTCGAGGAAGCCGAACACATCACCATGATTCGCGACACGGTGCGCCGCTTTGTCGAGGCAGAGATGCCGCGCGAGCTGGCCCGCCAGTGGGACAAGCAAAACCACTTTCCCCGCGACGTTTTCGACAAGCTGGCCGAGCTGGGCATGATGGGCCTGACCGTCGATGAAGAGCATGGCGGCGCGGGCCGCGATATTCAGGCGACGATGATCGTCATCGAAGAGCTGGCGCGCCGTTCGCTCGCGGTGGCGGTGCCTTACATCATGTGTTCCTGCTATGCGGGCATGAATCTGGGTGAATGCGCGTCCGAGGAACAGAAGCGCCAGTTGTTGCCGAAAGTCGCGGCCGGCGAATTGCTGTTCGCCTATGGCTGGACCGAGCCGGATGTCGGGGCCGATCTCGCCTCGGTCAAGACCACGTGCGTGCGCGAGGGCGATGAGCTGGTCATTAATGGCTCCAAGCGGTTTTGCTCGGGCGCGGGCATCTCGGATTATATCTACGTGCTGGTGCGTTCCGGCCCGGCCGGCGAACGCTATAAAAATCTCTCCATCGTACTGGTGCCGCCGACGGCGCCGGGCGTCGATATCACGCCGATCGATTGCCTCGGCATGAAGGGCGCGGCGACCACCGATGTGGCCTTCACCGACGTGCGCGTACCGGTTGCCAATCTGATCGGTGGTGAGGCGGGCTGGAACCGCGGCTGGGACTACATCGTCGGCTCCGGGCTCGATGTCGAAAAGCTCGAAGTGGCGGCCCTGGCGTTAGGCATCGCGGCAGCGGCCTACGACGACAGTTACGAATACGTACAGGAGCGCGAGCAGTTCGGGCGCATCATTGCGGCCAATCAGTCGATCCGGCATCTGCTGGCCGATATGCGCACCGCGCTGCATGGCTGCCGGCTGATGATGATGCATGCCGCCTGGCTGGCGCAGGAAGGAAAGCCCTGCCGTCTGGAAACGTCCATGACCAAGCTGCACATCTGCGAGGCGGGCAAGAAAATCGCCCTCGACGCGCAGACGATTTTCGGCGCCTACGGTTATGCCAAGGACTTCGATATCGAACGCTATGTGCGTGACAGTCTGCTGATGCCGATCATCGGCGGTTCGGCCGCGATTCAGCGCAATAACATCGTCAACTGGATGGGGCTGCCAAAGGGCTGACATAAAACAAAAATGATAAACCATTGCCGATTGGAGGAAAGAGGAGATGGTTGAAACAAACAAGCCGCAGGTCGCTTTCGATTTTAGCGGCACGGTGGTCATGGTGACGGGCGCGGCAAGCGGTATCGGGCGGCAATGCGCGCAGGATTTTGCCGCGGCCGGGGCGCGCGTGGCGGTCAATGATCTTGAGTCAGCCGCGCTGGATGGTCTGGCGGAACAGATCGGCGGTCTGGCGCTGGCAGGCGACGTCACCGACGAAGTCGCCGTCAAGACAATGGTCGCGCAGTTGATGGCCGAATGGGGCCGGCTCGACTACCTGATCAACAGCGCCGGCATCGCTGACGAAATGAAGCCGACCTTCGAGCAGGACATCGATCGCTGGCAACGCGTGCTCGATGTCTCGCTGCGCGGCAGTTATCTGATGACCCGCGAATGCGGGCGACAGATGGCACAGGCCGGTTCAGGGGTTGTCATACATCTTTCATCGATTGCCGGACTGGTCGGTTTGCCGGGGCGCAACGCCTATTCTGCGGCCAAGGCGGGACTGTCGATGATGACCCGCGCACTGGCCTCGGAATGGGGCGGGCTTGGCATAAGAGTCAATGCCATCGCGCCGGGTTATATCGATACGCCGATGGTCGAGGGGTTGATGTCGCGCGGGCGGATTGGCATGGAACCGATCCTCAAGCGCACGCCGATGGGGCGCTTCGGCACGCCCGGTGAAATTTCGGCCGCCGCGCAGTTTCTCTGTTCGGACGCCGCGTCTTACATTACAGGCGTGACACTGTCGGTTGATGGCGGATACGCTGCCTTTGGCGGCAATGCGCTGCCTGAAGCGGGGCATCTGGCATGACGACCGCGCATCAGCCGCTTCCGCAAAACGTCGAGTGGCGAACACCGTTCGATCTGCTCAGGCGCAATGCCACGCTCTATCCGAACAAGCTGGCGCTGGTCGCCGCCAATGCCGATGGTGGCGAAACCCGGCTGAGTTATGCTGCACTGAGTTTCGCCATCGACAAGGCCGCCGATGCGCTGCGAAACCGCGGGCTCCGGCCGGACGATCACCTGGCGATTCTGATGACCAACCACGCGGCGGCGGAGTACGTGCTGATCGCTTGGGGCGCGATGCGGCTCGGCGCGGTCGTGGTGCCGCTGAATGCCCGTTTCGCGGTACCGGAACTGCGGGCCGCGATCGAGGACATGGACTGCGGTTTTCTGATCCACGAAAGCGGATTTGATACGACGGTGGCCGCGCTCAACAAAGGAGACGATCGTTTTGCCGGGCGTACGATTCGCGTGGGCGCCGATGGCGATTGGGCGGCGGTTTATGCGGCGGGCATCG
>JAGRHW010000471.1 GCA_020444765.1 Gammaproteobacteria bacterium
TGCGGCACGGCGTGCAGTAGGTTGCCCAGAACTGCACCAGCACGACCTTGCCCTTGAAGTCCTGAAGGTTATGCGCCTGACCGTTCAGGTCGTTCAGCCGCAGTTCGGGCGTTTCTCCGTCATAGGGTTTCAGGCTGGCGGCCAGAGCGATGCCGCAAAACAGGGTCAGCAGCAGGGTCAAAAGGGATTTTCTAATGGTCATGATGGGTTCCGTTCAAATACATCAGGCTGGCCTTGATCAGCCCGGAAAGTTGTGAGGTGACGACTTCCTCGGACTCATTGGCATCGTCACGTTTGAAAAAATATCCGCGCACATCGGGGATCACCTTGCCGATCACCTCGCTGCCGCCGGCCCCCAGCGCCTCGGTAAAATGCGCCAGTCCCCAGCTGTTGGGTGTGCGCTGCCCTTCCAGCACCATGATCGGCAAGCGGGTCTTGCCGACCGACTCGACATAAACCGGCTCCTGACCCGGCTCCGGCTCCCCGGCGTTGAGCCGCGGGAACATCAGGATCGCACCCTGCAGAGGTGAGTCATCGACACTGAGATCCGAGCCCTTTTCCCAGAGTTGCGCACCGCGCAGAATCAGCTCGGCATCCGGACCGGTTGCAATCAGGTAGATTTTTTTGCCGGTCTGCTCATGCGCCCGGTTGATGATTTCAACAATCTCTTCGGTGGGAATCTCCGCGATACTGCTGCGCACCTTGGGTAGCATGTGCGCGCCCAGCATGTCGGGCATCCAGACTTCGACACCGCCTTTGGCCAGTGTCGCGGCGGTTTCTTCTTCGTGCAGACTGTGACCTTCGTCACAGGCAAAACCGAGTAACAATGAATCGCCCTTGGCCGGAAATACCCGTATGTCGACTTCGGTGCCGGTTTCCAGCTCCAGCATGGCATTATCGCGCGCAAGAGCCTGCGCGGCATTCAGGCCGATAAACCCCTGCAGGATCAGCAATGCGGCCAGACGAATATTCAGTCTCCGGATCATGGACTACACCCTATTAGCTTTATTTATCTCAAAAGCCTAGCTCAGTCTGCCGGAATATAATATTTAGCTATTTGGGTATACGCAGGCTTATCGGTGCGGGCGGCGTCTGAACGAACAATCTAGTCGATTGACTCATCCGGACACACGCCCGCAATCAGGGTTACTGCGCGACGGCGGCAAGCATCGGGCCGGCTTCGGGCGTTTGCGCGGCGGTGCTGCCCGGCAGGAGGAAGAACTCACCCGCTTCATGTCCGGCGTATTTGATCGGCGCATACTGCGGCTCCTGCTCAACATTCAGACTAGCAGCCGCGCTTTTGACCCGCTCCTGCACTTGCCGGTACAGCTTGAACCCTTCAAGTACGCCGTCATTTTCGTTGAGCACCTCGATAAAGGCCTTGGCGAAAATCGAATGCTCACCACCACCGCCATCAAGCACCGGCTTGACGCCGCCGGAGGTCAGCACCGAGCGTGCCTTGGTATTGTTCATCGTCCTGTACCATTTTTTGCGCGCATCGTCGGTCAGCCCTACATCGAGACGGGCAACCGATGAACGGGTCATGGAACCGGAATAACAACTGTCGGCCACCACCAGAATGTGCTTGGCGCTCATGACATTGAGGATATCGGTGACCGCGACGTTGGAGATCCAGTTCGCGCTGCTGTCCGGCTCGGAGTCGACCGGCAGCCAGTAACCGCGCAGATTGACCTTGTCCAGCTCACCATGACCGGCGTAATAGATCAGCAGATTGTCTTTTTCCGTCAGGGTTTCGCGCAGCTTGTTCAACTCGGACAGCATGGTGTAGCGATCGGCGTTGATCAGCAGACGGGTATTAAAGCCGTATTTGTTTTCCAGTATCCCGGCGACGACTCTTGCATCGTTCTCGGCGGTATTGAGATCGGTCAGCTTCGGGTAGTCGTTGTTACCGATAACCAGTGCATAGTAATTACCGAACTCGATTCCGGCGACGGATTTGGATTCAAACTTTTTCGGCACGGCAGCCACTTTGCTGGAAGCCGCGTTCTTGGCGTTGAGCAGAAATTCCAGCGCGGTACGCTGCCCGTCCTGATCGATCGCCACCAGATTGACCGGCGTGCTGCTGGGACTGACCGGCCGCTTGAGGCGGAACAAACCATTGGATTCAACCGGCGCTGTCTGGTCATCGACCTTGAATGACAGCAGCTCCGACTGCGATTCGACCCGGCCGATGATTTCGATTTCGGACACCGCGCTGCGCAGATTCATTTGCGGCGTACCGCGGGTTGCCAGCAGAGGCGGATCGATGATTTCAATCGTCGGTCCGCTGGTGACCGCGGCAACGACCGCCGAACCGGCATCGTCTTTCAGACGCGCCTGGGCCTGCAGCAATTTGCCTTGCAGCTGATCGAGTTCGGAACGTTGCGCCGTGACCAGTTGCTCCTGAGCCTGCAGCTCTTTCTCAAGCTCGGCGATCTGCGCATTGCTGGTTTTGCGGCTGGCCAGTTGCTGGCTCGCCAGTTTGCTGGTCAGGCGCTCCTGCTCGGTGCGGGCAGCCTGCAGATCACCTTCGGCTCTGGCGAGTCTTTCCGCGCTGGCCGTTTCGGTGGCGGCCAGTTGCTGACGCAGCAGGTCCACTTCGCTATCACGCTGAGCCAGGGCCGTCTGCAATTGCTGTTCGGATTCACGGCTTTTCGCGACTTCAGCCTCAAGAGCGGCTTTTTCTTCAGCCGAGCGGGCTTGCAGCGCCCGGGTGCTGGCTTCCTGCTGCTGTACGGTCTGTTGCAGGCTCGCGACTTTAGTGTTCAGTTCAGCCAGCTTTTG
>JAGRHW010000472.1 GCA_020444765.1 Gammaproteobacteria bacterium
TCGTTGACGAGCAGGAAATCCAATCGCTGAACGCGACCTATCGCGACAAGAATCAGGTCACCAACGTTTTGTCTTTTCCGGCCGATTATCCGCCAGAAATCAGCCTGCCATATCTCGGCGATATCCTTATCTGCGCCGCCGTGGTCAATACCGAAGCCGTCGAGCAAGGTAAACCCGCCGAGGCGCACTGGGCGCATATGGTGATTCACGGCGTCCTGCATCTTCGCGGATATGACCATATCGAGGAGGAGGATGCCGAGCGGATGGAGCGGCTCGAAACCGAATTGCTCGGAGAGCTTGGATTCTCCGACCCCTATCTGGATCAATCACCATCACTTAATCGAGTTGGACATGTCTGAGGATACAAACGAGGGAAGTTCCCGGTCCCTGATGGATCGCATCGTTCACGCCCTGGGCGGAGAGCCGAGAGATCGGGGGGAGCTGCTGGAAATTCTGCGCGATGCCTGCACCCGCAAACTGTTCGATACCGACGCCCTGCAAATGATCGAGGGCGTTTTTCAGGTAGCGGAAATGCAGATCCGGGACATCCTTATTCCGCGTTCACAAATGGTCGTTGTCGAACGTGATGAGCCGATCGAGGAGATTCTGCCGGTCATCATCGAATCCGGCCACTCACGTTTCCCGGTCATCGGCGAAGATCGCGATGATGTCCAGGGCGTGCTGCTGGCCAAGGATCTTCTGCGCTTTTCCGCCGCCGAAACCGCGGCCAATTTCAATCTGGAGGATTATATCCGTCCCGCCGTATTTGCGCCGGAAAGCAAGCGTTTGAATGTCTTGCTGAAGGAGTTCCGGATCAACCGCAATCATATGGCGATCGTGGTCGACGAATACGGTGGCGTGGCGGGATTGGTGACGATTGAAGATGTGCTTGAACAGATCGTCGGCGAAATCGACGATGAGCATGACAGCGAGGACGATGTGAATATCCGCGAGCATGGCGACGGGCGCTATTCGGTGCGCGCGCTGACGCCGATCGAGGAATTCAACGATGTACTCGGGGCGGATTTCAGCGACGAGGAATACGATACGATCGGCGGCCTGGTCATGAACGAAGTCGGCCACATGCCGAAATCCGGTGAACAGATTCCGGTCAAGCAGTTTAACTTCAAGGTCCTGTCGGCTGATTCGCGACGCATTCACCTGCTGCAGGTTTCGCCTGCGGAGAGCGATCCGGACAGACACTAGATCAGGTCCGGTAAACCCGGCAAACTCTGCCAGCAAAAAGACACAGAATCCTTGATTGCTTTACTTTCCAATAAGTGGTCCGCGTCGCTCATCGCGCTGCTTGCCGGCATGATCCTGCCGCTGGCGTTTGCGCCGTATGAAATCCGCCCGATCGCTTTTCTCTCGCCGGCGATTCTGTTTCTGCTCTGGCAGTTTGTGCCGCGCCGTTTTATCTATCTCTGTGGATTGCTGTTTCAGCTCGGCTTTTTTGCCACCGGGGTGCACTGGGTGTATTACAGCATTCATCTGTTCGGCAATGCGGTTGCGCCGCTGGCCGTGCTGGTGACCGCGTTGTTTGTCGTCGGGCTGGCGCTGATCTGCAGTGTGGCGGGCCTGCTTTACGAGCGCTTGTCACGGAATTCCACGGTGTTGGTATCGGCGCTGGTATTCACCGCCGTCTGGGCGTTTGTCGAATGGCTGCGCGGCTGGATATTCGGCGGCTTTCCCTGGCTTGCGATCGGCTACAGTCAGATCGATACCTGGTTCAGCGGCTATGCGCCGCTGTTCGGCGTTTACGGGATCGGTTTGCTGGTCGTGTTGTGCAGCAGCCTGTTCGTTGCGCTGCTGCTGGATAGTTCGCTGCGTTCGCGCTGGGTGTCGGGTGTTGTAATCGTTGCGGTGCCGGTTGCGGCGCTGCTGGCCGACTATATCGATTGGGCGCAGGACGGTGAAAAAGCCCTGAACATCCGCATGGTGCAGGGAAATATCAAACAGCAAACCAAGTTCGATCGTGATGCCCTGACCGCGACGCTGGATTTGTACGGCGATCTGAGCCTGCAGGCCTACGCGGACAAACCCGATATCATCATCTGGCCGGAAACCGCGATACCGACGTATTTCCATCGGGTTGAGTCCTATCTGCAACCGTTGGTGAAAGTGCTGGAAGAGCAGGATATCGAACTGCTGACCGGAGGCTTTAACAAGGACCAGGAGCGAGACAACGTCTTTAACGCATTTCGCCGGCTTACCGGTGAGACGCAAACCTACCGCAAAAGTCATCTCGTACCGTTCGGCGAGTTTATGCCGTTTCGGTTTGTGCTCGATTCACTGGCGAGTCTGATCGAGATCCCGATGTCGGATCTGTCCGCCGGGCCGGCAATTCAACCACCGCTTGATGTGGCCGGCGAAAAACTCGGTATCTCGATCTGCTACGAAGACGTGTTCGGCGAGGAAATGCGCTTCCAGCTGCCCGCCGCCACGGTGCTGGTCAATGTCAGTAACGATACCTGGTTCGGCGATTCGGCCGCGCCGCATCAGCATCAGGAGATTGCCGCGATGCGCGCGCGCGAATTCAGCCGGCCGCTGGTGCGGGTAACCAACACCGGTATCTCGGCGTTTATCTCGGCGCGCGGCGAGGTACTGGAAACCATTCCCCAGTTTCAGCAGGGCATACTCGATCGCGAGGTTATGCCGAGGCATGGGCAAACGCCCTATGTCCGGCTCGGCAATTATCCGGTGATCATCAGTTTCTTACTGGTTTTTTTGTGGGCCGGCTCGATTCGCAGGCTGGAGCTGTTCAAGCGCCCTG
>JAGRHW010000473.1 GCA_020444765.1 Gammaproteobacteria bacterium
CCCTCTCACGGCGGTAACAGGGGTTCGAATCCCCTAGGGGACGCCACTTTCCCGTTTTACCCATCTGATCGTTCCGGTCAAGCCATTTCATTAAGCGTTTCCAGGTCTGTTGTGCTCGACAGGCCATCCATTTTGCTTCCATCCCGGTTTGTCAGCCCTTCATGATGATCTGGTTCGCCAAGGCCCGATGCTGCTCAGCCTGCTCGGTAATACACCACAAAACCATTGTGCTTTTCATACAGATCGGCCGACGCGGTTCCAGCACTATAGTCACCACAGGGACACAATGTCCCGGCAACGTAAAACAACCCTTAATTATCGGAGAGAGAAAATGGCTGACAAATCAGGTGGTGACATTTATCAAGGTAACGCAGGTATGCAGGGCAATGCGAGCCTCCAGGATCTGAATTCCCTGGGTGTGGGTGGCGCAGGTATCGTCGACGGTTTTGGCGGCGCGGGAGCCTCTCTGGGCGCGGCGAGCCAGAATGTCAACCAGAACCAGAATCAGAGCAACTCTGCGTCTTCAGGTGATGGTGGTAACGACAACGTCCAGGCGGACACGAATATTTTCCTTTAAGCATTACCATAGAACCGGGGCAGGAGGCTCCGGTTCGGCTTTGCCGGCAGGATGGTTGTTCCGACCCGGCAAGGTTCGAAACCTTGTCTATAATCCCGTCATGAGAAAAAATCTGGGATTTATCTGCGGCTTGCTGCTTCTCCAGGCTTGCGGAAGTAGCGACGAAAAACAACAGGCTGACCCCGAGGTCAATACGGCCGATACTACAAGCCTCGAAGACCCGTCTGACGAGCTCTACAAAGTCACAGCCTATAACAGTGGGCTGGAGATCAGTCTGCCCGGCAATTTTCTGCCGGATCATTCCTACGATGCCGACTGGATTTATCGAATCTGGCAGGCGATCGCCGTCTGTACGGAGGCCTCGCAGGAGCGAGTCCAATCCCTGCGTCGAATCAATATTTACCGGGAAGACTTCAAAAACACCGAGGACTTCGGAGAAAACGCTGATCCGTTTTCGCAAACCACGATCGATGTAAATGCGACCGATATCATGCCGGACCCGGATGGCAACCAGGGGCTTGAGCTGGGCAGACAAATGGAACGTTTTTTCGAGTACTGGAATTATCCGGTGGATGGTGAACTGCTCTGCGGTTTCAATCATTCCGGACGGCGTCACGCCATCGAGCCCTTGCCGGCGATTCCGGAAATCGCCGACATCAGCCAGGACGTAATGATTGGCGATTTGCGGATTGTTGTTCGCGCAAAGCCCCTCTTGCCGGATACCCTTGAACAACTTGCGCAGATTGCCGACGTGCTGACCCGCAAAGGCGACAGTGGTGAGCATACGCCGCTCTCGGAAATCCGCGTCGTAGCGGATAAGCGTTACCTGGTAACCGCCGATCACTGGTCGAACGATATGGGTGGCTATTCCGTCAATGGTTCCTATGTCATGCTGCTGCGCGACAGTATTCCCGATGATTTGTATCAGCGCGACGCTTCCTGGCGCGTGGGTTATTGGATCGATGCCTACCGACGGGCTTACGAGGACGATGCCTGGGGGCGGGAGCTCGGGGAACTGTATCTGGATTGCTGCCTGCCCATTCATGACTGAAACCTTTCCGGTCCGGCCGGTTTGTCGTCAATCTGCACGTTGATCCGTGTAACTGTTTATTGATTCAACTCAACGGGTTTGTATTATTTATCGCTCTGTTCTTGTGTACGGGTTTTGCGGGCGACTAAAGCTAAGGCCCGGCCCTTTTTTAGTGGTTTTAGTATCGGATTTATCGATGTTTACGCGTGATATGTTTCGCTTGTCCCCGGCTGAATCGTATTGCTATTGTCACTGGCGGCAGGCGTTGTTTCCGCGAGTTTAAGGTGCCGGATGCTGCCGCCGGCAGGAGTGGCCGCTATGACAAAACGCAGTATTACGATACTTTCCAGGGACGATTTTGAAAGGGCGCTGAACGAAATGGATTCCTTTATCGACGTTTCGGTAAAGGACCTGATGGATATTTCAGAAAAAGCCGGCTTGCATGCCGAGCGGCGTAATATCGCATCGATCCGGATCGAAACCCTGATGAGCAAGCCGGTGGTTTCGGTCGGTCTGGAAACGCCGTTGGCCGAAGCGGCCGATTTACTGGTTTCGAAAAGGATCAGTGGCTTGCCCGTCACCGACGCGCAGAACAAGCTGGCCGGTGTGATTACCGAAGCGGATTTTCTGCGCGCTCTCGGAGTCCCCAGTCATCAGCCGAATCACAGTATCTGGCAAACGCTCGAAATGATATTCAGGCATCCGCCACCCGCCAAGGGTGCGAGTGAAGAAATCGAGACCCTGATGACCCGAAACGTCATCACGGTTTCGCCGGAGCAGACCTTGAACGATGCTCTGGAGGCCATGAAGAAACACCGCATCAAGCGCCTCGTGGTAACCGATGCCGAGGACCGGGTTGTCGGTATGATTACACGTTCGGATCTGATACGGGTTTTCTTCGCCCGCATGAAAGTGGAGGCGGAACTATCAGCCGGGCGCTAGCTGGTTTGTTGAAGTTAAGCCATCCCCGGTGCTTTTGTCGGGGATCCAGCGTCTTCACCGGACAGTCCGCAGCTGGATTCCCGCCTGCGCGGGAATGACGGGTAACGCAACACGCTCCAAGCTCCCACGTCGTCATCCCCGAATGCTTTAGTCGGGGGTCCAGCATCACCACCGGACAGTCCACAATTGGATTCCCACCTACACGGGAATGACGGAT
>JAGRHW010000474.1 GCA_020444765.1 Gammaproteobacteria bacterium
TAAAGCTCGCCTGGCTGCTACTCGCCCTGATCGCTTTTTACCGGATCTCCGATATTGTATTAGGCGTTATTTCCAACGTTTTTTTCCAGGATCTCGGTTTCTCCAAAACCGAGATCGCCGGCATCGTCAAAACCTTCGGCCTGTTTATGACGATTGCTGGGGGATTTCTCGGCGGGCTGTTATCGGTACGTTACGGGGTGATGCGAATTCTTTTTCTCGGCGCGGTGCTGTCGGCACTGACCAATCTGTTGTTTTCCTGGCTGGCGACACTCGGGCATAACATCACCATGCTGTACGTGGTAATTTCCGCGGACAATCTGTCGGCCGGGCTGGCGAGCGCGGCGTTTATCGCTTTTTTGTCAAGCCTGACGAATATTTCCTTTACCGCCGTACAGTACGCAATTTTCAGCTCCCTGATGACCCTGTTTCCAAAGTTGCTCGGCGGCTACTCCGGGTCGATGGTCGACAACCTGGGATATCCGTCCTTTTTCACCCTGACCGCCCTGATGGGTCTGCCGGTGTTGCTATTGATCACGGTTGCCGGCAAGCATCTACAAATCAGACAGGATGAATAAAATACAATCCTGATAAGCTGGAATAGACTGATTTGATACGAGATCTTTTGTTACTGCTGCTCGGCGTGTTTTCCGCGTCGACTTCCTTCATCTTTATCCGCGAGAGTAGCGAAGCACCAGTCATGCTGGCGGCTTACCGCCTGCTTTTGACGGTTCTTCTGCTGTCGCCCCTGTTTTGGCGCGACTATCAGCGCCACTATACGGGCACGGCGATGCAAATGCTCCGCGCGGCATTCTGGCCGGGTTTGATACTTGGCCTGCATTTCATAAGCTGGATCATCGGCGTACGCCTGACCCCGGCGGCCAATGCAAGCCTTATCGTCAACCTCGTTCCCCTGGTCATGCCGTTTTTCATGCTGCTTTTTTTCCAGGAAAAAATCACCCGCAATGAAATTATCGCAACGCTCCTGGCCTTGTTCGGCATGCTGCTTTTATCGGCCGGGGATTTCAACATCAGCATGGATTACCTGATCGGCGATCTGGTCTGTCTGGGCTCGATGATTTTGTTCGGGTGCTATCTGGCGCTAGGGCGGAACAGCGCAAAATATCAGTCGATCTGGCTGTACCTGATCCCGATGTATCTGGTCGCCGGTTTGTTTTGTCTCCTGATCGCACTGCCTTTTTCATCGCCTGTTCACGCCTACAGCGGCTATGAAATTCTTATGATTGCAGGTCTGTCACTGGTGCCGACAATCATCGGCCATACCCTGCTGAATTTTTCCATGCAGAAATTTCGTGGCCAGACGGTCAGCATCGTCAATATGGGCCAGTTTATTTTCGCCGGTATCATCGCCTGGTTTTTGTACCGAGAGGTGCCAACCAGAGAATTCTATCTGGCAAGTATTCTGCTTTTTTTCAGCGTCTGGCTGGTTGTCGATAAGACACCTAAAAAAACAAACTAGCCCGCATGTTGCAGGCTCTTGCTGACAATTTCATAAACATCGACCGACAAACCGTCGGTTTTTGCAATACGTTCAAGCTGCGCCAGCATCAGCGCCTGCCTCGTTGCATCATAGCGTTTCCAGCGACTGAGCGGGCTTGTCATACGTGCCGTTAGCTGCGGGTTGGCTTTATCCAGGCGAATGATGTAATCGGCCAGAAATTCGTAGCCGCTGCCGTCAATCGCATGAAAGCGCAAGGGATTGGCGATCGCAAAAGTGCTGATCAAGGCCCGCACCCGGTTCGGGTTGCGGGTATCGAAATCCGCATGTCCGGTCAATCGGCGCACCTCTTCGAGGGTGGTCGGGCGTAAAGACATGGCCTGAATGGCAAACCACTTGTCGATCACCAGACGGTTGGCACGCCACTGCCCGTAAAAATCCTCCAGCACGCTTTGCCGTTCAGTCAGCTCGCTGTGGCTCAATTCGCCAAGCGCCGCCAGCAGGTCCGTCATATTGTTTGCGCTGTTGTATTGTTGCAATACGAGATCCTTCCATGCGGCTGTTTCCAGCGCGGTCAGGTAGTGCAAGCAGACATTGCCGAGACGCCGCAGCCCCATTGCCTGCGAGTCCAGTGCATCGGAACGATTGTTCGCGCAGAAACGATACAGCTTCAGCAGGGGCTCTTGATAAGCCTCTGCGAGCTGGTGGCGAATCGTCTGGCGTGCCGCGAAAATTGCGTCGACGTCGATCTGCTCCTGCAATTCGGCGATCGCGTCCATACCCGGTAACATCAGCGACTCCGCACGAAGTGCGGCATTGTCCGCGCCGGCTTCCAGCAATGTACCAAACGCGGTGCTAAAACCGTCGTGGATGCCGGCCGATTCGCTGGAACCAGGGTTGGCCATCTCGCGTTCGATGATACGGGTCGCGAGTCGTTGACCGGATTCCCAGCGGTTGAAACTGTCGGTATCGAAACGCATCAAAAACGCCAGATCGCGGTCATCGCTGTCGTAGTTCAGATGCACGGGAGCGGAGAATCCTCTGAGTATTGACAGCACCGGCTCGCTTTGAATATCACGGAAACGGAAGGTTTCGCTTTCCTCGCGGACGTTCAAGACGAGCTGATCGGCCGTCTCTGCCCGATCGTCTGTTTTCAGCGCAAGTGGTTTGCCGTTTTTATCCAGCAAGCCAACGGTGAGCGGCAGGTGACAGGGTAGATTCTGTGGATGGGTTTTGTTTGATTGCCGGACCTCGATGCTGTATTCAGCAGCATCCTCATC
>JAGRHW010000475.1 GCA_020444765.1 Gammaproteobacteria bacterium
TTGCCGGTGCCAAACATGCCAAGTTTGTCACTGTGTTTGACGAACGCATCGTAGACATGTGTCGCGACCAGCACCGCGCCGATCGGCAGATAAGCCGAGGAGAGCTGTTTGGCGCAGGTCATCAGATCCGGCTTGATGTCGTAGGTCTGGCAGCCGAACATATTGCCGGTACGGCCGAAGCCGCAGATGACTTCATCGGCGATAAACAGAATGTCGTATTTTTTCAGAACCTTCTGGACCTTTTCGAAATAGCCGACCGGCGGTGTTATCGCACCGCCTGCGCCCATCACCGGCTCGGCGATAAAAGCGGCAACGGTGTCCGGATCGGCCTCGAGAATCTGCTGTTCGAGCTCGTCGGCCAGCCGGCTGGAGAACTCTTCTTCCGTTTCGCCGTCCTTGCCATAGCGGTAAAAATGCGGCGTTTCACAATGCAGCGTATCGACCACGGGCAGATCGAATCCGTCCTGCACATAGGGCAGCGCGGTAACGCTGCCGGCGGCGATGGTAACGCCGTGATAAGCGCGTTTGCGCGAGATGAATTTTTTCTTTTTCGTTCGGCCGAGCGCATTGTTGTAAAACCAGGCCATTTTCAGGGCGGTGTCCACCGCTTCGGAACCGGAGTTGACCAGAAACGCACGGCCGATCCCTTCCGGCGCGATTTTCACCAGCCGCTCGCTCAGTTCGATCGCCGGTTCGGTGGCGCGATGGGTAAACATATGCGAAAAGGGCAGGATTTCGAGCTGCCTGGTGGCGGCGTCGACCAGACGCTTTTCGCTGAAACCGAGCGACGTGCACCACAGGCCGGACATGCCTTCGATCAGTTTATTGCCCTGATCGTCCCAGACATAGATGCCTTCACCGCGGGTAATGATAAACGGCCCGCTGTTCTGGTGCGCGCTGAGATTGGTAAACGGGTGCAGGACATATTGCCTGTCGGCATCGGCCATGGAATGACTGGATTGCGTCACGTCGGTTCTCCGGAGTTTGCTGCGAAATGCGCATTATGCAAGATCGATCAGGCCGGCGATAGCCCAAAAAAATCTAGCTGCAGTGCGTCAGATAATATGGCATGGAACGTGTTAATTCACCAGCGTAAACAGGCGAAGTCGCTGTGTCCGACGTTCTAGCGAATGCGAAGGCAATCGTCGGAGTCTTCGAAATCTCAATGGTCGAACCGTCGTGTTGCTATGGATGGCTGACATGTCAGGAAAGCCGGGCAAGTGTCCGGTGTACTGAGCTGATACAGGGAATTTTATGGTGCAAAAAATCTTGATCGTTGGCGAGCAGGATTTTTCGGTTATTCCTCAGGAAACACTGAAAACCTTCGCGCTCGGTTCGTGTCTCGGTATTATTTTGCTTGATCCGGTGGTCCGCGCTGTCGGCATGTTGCACGCCGCCTTGCCCGATTCAAACCTGAACCCCGCCAAAGCGGCGCAAAAACCCGGTTATTTTGTCGATACCGGTATCTGTTATCTGTTGAAGCTGATGAGTCAAGAAGGCTGTCCGCCCGATGGCGCCGGCATGCTGGCCAAGATGGCCGGTGGCGCTGCTGTGCTGGGTCAGGCTGACCTGTTCAATGTTGGTCAACGCAATATCGAAAGTGCCAGGGCACTGTTATCACGTAAAGGAATAAAAATAATCTCCGAGGATGTCGGAAAACACCTGTCACGGACTATGGCAGTGAACGTCGGCAGCGCGAAAGTCGTTTTGTCCTCGCCGGGTTGTGATAACTGGATGATATAGGGGGAAATATGGAAACGAAACAGGAAATTCTGCAGGCTATCAGCAAGATACCTCTGTTGTCGCCCAGCGTATCGCAGTTGCTGGCGGTAACGTCGGATGCCGATTTCGAGATGGCCAAGCTGATCAGCATCATCAAACACGATGCGGCATTGACTGCCCGGGTTTTGCAGGTCGTCAATTCCGCCGCCTACAGCCTGCCGGTACCGGCGGGTTCGGTTGACCAGGCGGTGTCCATGCTGGGAGCCCGACTGCTTGTCAGCATCGCCTTGAGCGATAGTGGTGACGGATTGTTCGGAAAACCCCTGGACGGCTATGAAAATGGTGGGATAGGGATCTGGAGACACGACTTGTTCTGCGCCATTGCGGCACGCCGGATCGGTTTCTGCACAAGGGACGACTTTAACCCCGACCTGGCGTTTACCGGCGGCCTGCTGCACGATATCGGCAAAACCGTGGTGTCCCGGTTTCTCGACGGCAGTTGTGCCTCATTGCTGTCAGATATCCGGCAGGAGAAGCGCGAAGACTATCTTGACGGCGAAAAACAGCTTCTGGGTATGGATCATACGGAAGTCGGCTACGAACTTGCCAAACACTGGCGATTGCCGAGAGAGCTGCAGGATGCCATCCGTTACCACCATTGGCCAGCGGCCAGTGATGAGCCCTCCCGTCAACTCTGTTATGCCATCCATCTCGGCGACATGCTAACCATGATGGCGGGCTACGGAACGGGTAGCGACAGTCTGCAATATCAGCTCGATATGGGTTACAAGGCGTATTTTGACCTCGAAGAGGAGAAGCTTGACCGCATCATACTGGAGTCGGCCGAGGAATTTACCGAACTTGAAGCCGTCATGGCCAGCGTGATGGACGGTTGAATCAATCCGTTCGACTCTATGCGACCACGTCGTCATCCCCGAATGGCATAGTCGAGGATCCAGTGCCTCCACCGGACAGCCCGCAGCTGGATTCCCGCCTGCGCGGGAATGACAGGTG
>JAGRHW010000476.1 GCA_020444765.1 Gammaproteobacteria bacterium
GGATCCCCGACTAAAGCGCTCGGGGATGACGAAGTAGTTGTTTCGAAGATGTTGCTCCGCTGTCACGCAGCGATCTGGCTGACCGCGGTCTTGGCCGCTGCGAAACCTTCTTCCGAGGCGGCCACGCCCTCGGCCACAATGCTGGTGACATCATCGATACCGATGAACCCCAGCACCGTGGTCAGGTAGTTGTCCTGATAATTCATGGCCGCAGCCGGTGATTCCGGACCATAATTGCCGCCGCGTGAGGCGAGAATGTAGGCTTTCTTGCCTTTCAGCAAACCCTGTGGCCCCTGATCCGTGTACTGGAAAGTTTCACCCACGCGGGCGACATGATCGATCCACGCCTTCAGCTGCGAAGGGATGCTGAAATTATGCATCGGTGAGCCGATCACGATGGTGTCGTGTTCGCGCAGTTCCGCGATCAGCTCGTCCGACAGCGCCAGCGCGGCGTTTTGTTCGGCGCTGCGTTGTTCGGCTGGCGTGTAGAAGGCTCCTATCAGTGTTTCATCGATATGCGGCAATTCGTTTGTAGTCAGATCACGTTCGGTGACCGTAACGCCGGGGTCTGCGGCTGTCACCCGGGCAATAAAATCCGCTGCCAGTTCGCGGGTTTTCGAGCCTGTGGACAGGGGGCTGGAATGAACGACAAGAATTTTTTTCATGAGTGGATGCCTCGTCAGATTTAAACTGAGTTTGATTATATGTAGATTTATTCGAAATAAAATCGCATTATTTCGCCATATTTTGTCGATTTTATTTTCATATTGATATGCATCCGAAAACCACACTGGAACAATGGCGCGCGCTGCAGGCGGTAGTGGACTGCGGCGGCTACGTTCAGGCGGCCCGCCATCTGGGCCGCACCCATTCGGCGGTCAATCATGCCGTACAGCGTTTGCAACAGCAGCTCGGTATCACGCTGCTCGAAGTCCACGGGCGCCGTGCCCGCCTGACGCCGAATGGCGAGGTGTTGCTGCGCGAGTCACGCCGGTTGTCGGCTCAGGCCGAGAGTCTGGAAACCATTGCCGCCGTGCTGGCCGCCGGCTGGGAAACCCGCGTTACTCTGTCGATCGAAGAGCTTTATCCCGCGGACAAGCTGGCCCGGGTTATGGGCGATTTTCTGCCGCAGAGCCGGGGCTGCCAGATCAGAATCCGCAACGATGTGCTGGGTGGTTCGATGGAAATGATTGAGCAACGCCAGGCCGATCTGGTGATTTTCGGTTCCAACCGGGCATATCCGCACAGCGAGCGGCTGGGGCAGGTTATCTTTGTGCCGGTCGCGCACCCGGCTCATCCGTTGTTTGCCGCACCTGAGCCGTTGACGCTCGCGGATCTCGGCCAATATCCACAAATTGCCATTGCCGATACCGCGGTGGAAACCCAGACCCGCCGCGATAACGAATGGCTGCTCACCGATCAGCGGGTGACCGTCAGCAGTTTTGCCGTGGCCATGCAATTACTGACCCGCGGGGTCGGTTACTGTTTCGTCCCGCAACACCTGGTCGATAACGCCTTGCATCGCGGTACGCTGAAAGAACTTCCGCTCCGCAACTACCACCATCCCCAGGTCAATCTGCAACTGACGCTGCCTAAAGGCCCCGCGACCGGACCGGCCGCGCAACGACTGGCCGCGTTGTTCAAGAATGAGGAAAAACCGTCGCCTGACGGATAGTAGGGACGGACTTGGTTTAATCGTTCTGCCATCGCGGAACCGTGACGCTGATAAGCCCGACTGTCGACAGTCGTTTTTCAGGCCGGATGCCGATCAAGGGCTTCGCGAAATCACCCCGGCATTTCCACTTTTTGTAAGGACTCAAGGCACCCGGGATGGCAATGAGCTGACCGACATTGTCAGTCAATGTAATTTCCTGGATTTATATTTCAGTTAAAAAAACTCCATAACTATTTGAATTTAAAAGGCCTCCTGGCTTGGTACAGAATATGCCCCTAGCTGGACAGACTCTAAATGACCGGGAGCAAGGCTATGGGCGCATCGATCACAATTGATTACATTACTCACACCTTCAAGGCATCAGCTCCTCCCACACTGAAAAACATCGACGAAAGCATCCTGCCCGGCGAGCTGGTCGCGCTGATCGGCCGCAGCGGCTGCGGCAAGTCCACCTTGTTGCATATGCTGGCCGGCTTACTGATCCCGACCGAAGGTTGTGTGCGTATCAATGCCCATCAGGTAACCCGGCCGAGCGCGAAGTGGAACATGATGTTTCAAAAGCCTTCGCTCTATCCGTGGATGAGCGTGCGTGAAAATGCAGCCCTGGGACTTCTCTTCGCCGGTATGAAAATGTCGGAGGCGGACAAAAAGGTCGATGAATTACTGGAGATGGTCGGCCTGATCGACAAGCGTAACGTTAATGTGCAAAGCCTGTCCGGCGGTCAGCAGCAACGTGTCGCGCTGGCGCGTTCGCTGGCGACAGAGCCGGATGTTCTGCTGCTCGATGAGCCTTTCTCCGCACTGGATGCTTTTACCCGCGCCGCCTTGCAGGAAGAGGTTCCGGCCATTTGCCGGGCGCACGACATTACCATGGTAATGGTCACTCACGATATCGACGAAGCCATCGCCATGGCCGACCGGGTATTGATCATGTCCCAGAATCCAGGGCGTATCGTTGACAAGCTGAACGTCGATCTGGATTGGCCGCGCCGGCACGGCGATGAAGGGTTTCAGGCATTGCGGACCGACCTGATGGAGCGGTTCAAGGACACGGACGAC
>JAGRHW010000477.1 GCA_020444765.1 Gammaproteobacteria bacterium
GCTCCCGGCAGGCAATCGCCGCATCGATCGCGTATTCCATAAAAATAACCGGATCGTTGTAGGTAAAGGCGATACTCCGGCAGCCGAGCCGTTCAGCGGTCTCGGCCAGGGTTTCGGGGGAGGCGGCGTCCATCAGCGTATCGAGTTCACGCGATTTGCTCATGTCCCAGTTCTGGCAATATTTGCAGGCGAGATTGCAGCCCGCGGTGCCGAACGACAACACCGGCGTGCCGGGCAGAAAATGATTGAGCGGTTTTTTCTCGATCGGATCGATACAGAAACCGCTGGAGCGGCCATAGGAGGTCAGCATGATCTGATCGTTCTGCCGCGCGCGTACAAAACACAAACCGCGCTGGCCTTCATGCAGTTTGCAAAAACGCGGACAAAGGTCGCATTGCAGGCGGCCGTCTTCGAGCGCATGCCAATAGCGGGTCGGGTGCGAACTTGGCGGAATTTTCGGTGTTTTATTCATGATGTAGAACCTGTCCAAAATCTCTGTTACCGCCGGCGCTTGTGGTGTAACAGTTTATCGATATAAATTTAACTGGTGACGTTTGGTCATTTTCCAACGGCTTGAAAAAACTATTTCCGCCGCCATCTGAATAATATTAAACCCGTATGTTTATAACATACCGGAGGAAGCACATGCATGCCACGACAATTCGCCCGCCCGCCGTTGCAGGTATGTTTTACCCGGCCGATGCCGATGAACTGCGTGAATGGCTGACGGGCCTTCTGGAATCGGCGAAAACCGATCAGGAGGCGGTCAAGGCGCTGATCGTTCCGCATGCCGGTTATATCTATTCCGGAAGTGTCGCTGCATCGGCCTATGCGCGGTTACGCAATCTGACGCACACGATTGACAAAGTTGTATTATTGGGGCCGGCGCACCGGGTCGGTTTCCGGGGTATTGCAGTACCGACGGTGGAGCGCTTTGCCACGCCGCTTGGCGAGGTGACACTCGATCATCGGCGCTTGAAGGCGTTGACGGCACGGCCGGAGGTGCTTGCCTCAGATCTTGCGCACGCCGAGGAGCACAGCCTCGAAGTGCAGTTGCCTTTTCTACAGACCTTGCTCGGCAACAGTTTCGAGTTGCTTCCCTTGCTGGTCGGCATGACAACGCCCGATGTCGTTGCCTACGTACTGCGCGAGTTGTGGGACGATGAAAAAACCCTGATCGTGGTCAGTTCCGATCTGAGCCATTACCACGATTATAAAACCGCCCGCCGTCTCGACCGTGAAACCTCGACGGCCATCGAGCAGGCTGATATCGACGCCCTGAACGGCGACAGGGCCTGCGGCTATTTACCGGTCAGTGGTTTGCTGCAGGTTGCGGCTGAGCACGATCTGCATGCACACACCATCGATTTGCGAAATTCGGGCGATACGGCCGGTTCGCGTGACCGGGTGGTTGGGTATGGCGCTTATGTCTTCGATTGAACTGAACGAGCCGCAGCGCCGGCAATTGCTGTCAGTGGCGCGGCAGTCAATCGAATACGGCCTGGCGCAAGGTGAAAGTCTGCCGGTTGATCCGAACCGCTTCGATGCCGATTTGCAGACAATACGCGCTAGCTTTGTGACGCTGAAGAAAAACGCCGGGTTGCGCGGTTGTATCGGCACGCTGGAGGCCTGCCGGAGTCTTGTCGAGGATGTGGCAAGACATGCGTTCGCCGCGGCTTTTCAGGATTATCGTTTTCCGGCGCTGGAGAAGCGGGAACTGGACGCTATCCACATCAGTATTTCCGTGCTTTCAAGGCCGGAGCCGATGACGGTCAGCAACGAAGCCGATCTGCTGAGGCAAATCCGGCCCGGTCGGGATGGCCTGATTCTGCAGAGCGGCTCGCATCGCGGAACTTTTCTGCCGTCGGTCTGGTCATCGTTGCCGGATAAAGCGGAGTTTGTGCGACAACTGAAACGCAAGGCCGGTCTGCCGGAGAGTTTCTGGTCCGACGGACTTGTCATATCGCGTTATGAAACCCTGGAGTTCGGCGAGCCGGAATAAGTCCGGGAGCAGGCGAATCAAGCCAGCAGGGCCACGCTTTTGACCTGCGCATAAACGGTTTTTCCCGGTTGCAGTTTGAGTTTCTCGGCGGATTTTCTCGTAATCCGCGAGAGTATCGGTACGTCGCCAGCCAGCAGTCTGACGACGAGTTGGGCGTCGTTTACCGGCGTTATTTCCTCGATGCGGGTAGCAAAAATATTGAGAATGCTGGTGCCGGACTGCCGTTCAAGCGTGATGCTGACATCGCGGGCAAAAATCCTCAAGCGGACCGCCCGGTTTTCCGCCACGGGCTTGTAACTTATGGTAAAGCGGCCGCCGGCAAATTCCAGTTCAGTGAGTCCGTATTGCCGATCATGACCGATCACTCTGGCCTGTACCAATGCTGCAGCTCTGTCCCCGAGAGCCAAAGGCAGATCGAGCCGGGTGAATATTTCATCGATCGGGCTGGAAGCCTGTTCGCGGCCCTTGTCGAGCAGCACGATATGATCGGCGAGTCTTGCGACTTCACCGGGTTCGTGACTGACATAAAGCACGGGAATATCGAGTTCCCGGGTCAGCGATTCGAGATAGGGCGTGATTTCGCGTTTACGTTTGAGGTCGAGCGCCGACAGCGGTTCGTCCATCAGCAGGATTTTCGGGCTGACGGCGAGCGCCCGGGCGATTGCGACACGCTGCTTTTCACCGCCGGACAGCCCGCCGGGTCTGCGTGACAGCAGGTGGCCG
>JAGRHW010000478.1 GCA_020444765.1 Gammaproteobacteria bacterium
CCGGTGGCATTCTCGACAATCGCGCCGGCAATCGCCTGCGGGACCTGCTCGAAGGTCAGAAAGTGCGCGAAATACTGACCGAATACGATCAGCATGAACAACATTGAGGTGGTGCCGGTGGCAACCGTTGCCGCTTCTTTCAGTTTGGTGAAGTTGAGACGCCTCTGAAGCAGGCCGAGCACGATGACGTACAGCACCGACAGCGCGCCAACCTCGGTCGGCGTGAATATCCCGGTGTAGATCGAGGTGATGATCACGATCGGTAACAGGACGACACCGATGGAGCCTCGCGTGATGGCCATTTTCTGCGCCGCCGAGTAATGACTTTCCACCCTGACGCTGGGTCGTGACAGCAACACGTACAGGGTAAACAGCGACATCATGATGATGCCCGGCACGACACCGGCGATAAACAACTGGCCGATCGAGGTTTCGGTGATGACGCCGTACAGGATCATCGGGATCGACGGCGGAATGATGATGCCGAGCGTGCCGCCGCCGGCAACAAATCCGCCGGCGCGGCTTTCGCCGTAGCCTTCCTTCAGCAGCAGCGGAATGGCCACCAGACCGACGGTAGCGGCGGTGGCGATACTCGAACCCGAGATCGCGGCAAAAATACCGCACGCGGTAATGGTTGCCACACCGAGCGAATTCGGCATCGAGCCGGCCCACACCTTGGTGACCTCGAACAGATCCCTGCCCGCGTCGGTCCGCTGCATGATCGTCCCGGTGAAGATAAAAAGCGGCAGAGCCACCAGCTCGAAAATCGATGCACCCTGCCAGCTGGTTTGCACGAACCCGGTAAAGGCGTGAAACGGATCTTCCAGCAGGAGGGTCGCGACAAACGCAGCTATACCCATCGACACGAAGACGGGCACCGTCAGCAGCATCAGGAAGAACAGCAGGAAAATGGCGATATAGGCGCCGTAATCGTAAATGAAGTCCATGCGATCAATCCCCCGCGACGTACTCGGCGTGAGCCGTTTCGCCGGTCAGCAGGCTGACCAGGGTTTGCAGGAACAGGCCGAGTCCGCCGAGTGGAATCGCCAGTTGCGGAATCCACATTGGCGTTTCCAGCAGCGAGGCGGACAGGATGTCGTTGGTCCAGGAGTACCAGATGTAGTAACTGCCGGAAGCCATGATCAGCACCGCGAAGGCCAGCGTCATGATTCCCGCGATCAGGTCAAAAGCGCGTCGCCATTGCGGCAGCAACTCGCGGATCAGGGTGACGCGGAAATGCGCGCCGGTGCGCACCGCCAGCGCGTTGCCGAGCAGGCCGAGGAAAATAAACAGGTACAGCGTGGTTTCGAACACCCAGATGGTCGGGTGACCGAAGGCGCGCATGATCGCCTCATAAATAATCGGAATGGAAAGCACGATCATCAGCACGATGGAAATCGCCGTCATCACCTTTCCGATGAACTCAGCTAACTTGACCATATCTGGAACCTCCGCCGGGCCGATGGGACGCCCCGCGACGAATCAAAGAGGTTGAATAAAGGGGCGGACGGAACCGACCGCCCCCAAACGTGGCTTGTTGGCGCAGGCTGGCTACTTGGCGGTAACCATCTTGACCAGTTCCGCGGGATAGGTCTCGCGCGCTTCCTCGGCCAGCGGTTTGAGCTTGTCGGCAAAGCTGTTCCACAGGTCGGTATCCGGTTGCAGAACGGTGACGGTGTTGCCGCTCTTGCGGACTTCATCGAGCAGGCTCGACAGTTTGTCGATGGCAAACTGCTGCATGTAATCGCGTGCTTCCTGGGCCGATTCGAGTACCGCTTTTTGTAGTTCCGGGGACAGTGAATCGAATTTTTTCTTGTTCATGACGTAACCATGGATCAGCGTACCCAGCGCGCCGTTCTGTACGAACATGGTCTTGGTGACTTCATAATGCTTAAGGCCCACCGCGCCACCGAGGCCGCCGAGAGCGCCATCAACCGTGCCGCGTTGCAGGCCGGAGTAAACGTCACCGACACCCATAATGGTCGGCGAAGCGCCCAGCGCCTGCATGACCAGGCCGGAACCCTTGGAATAAACACGAATCGCCTTGCCTTCCAGATCCTGCGGGCCGTTGACATCGAAGTTGGCCGACAGTACCGGTGGTCCGATATCGAACAAGGCCAGAATGATCGCGCCTTGCTCGCGGAACTTGTTGTCGAAGTAATCGAAAATCGGGTTGCCGGGATTGAGGTTGTCGCGGGTCCAGGCCATTGACTTGTCCCACAGCGGCGTGGTCAGGATGGATACTTCCGGTACGCGACCGGACCAGTTGTCCATGGTGGTCAGCGAGATATCAATGGTGCCTTGCGGTACCGCGGTGGCAACAAACTGTTGCTTGACCATTTCACCGCCGGCGAAAGTCTTGGTGCGGATTTCGCCACCGCTTTTTTCTTTCAGCGCTTCTTCAAAGCGTGGTATGAATTCAGAAACCTGGTAATGCTTGGGGCTGCCCCAGGACGAGATGGATAGGCGTTCGGCCTGCACCTGTCCACTGAAGCCGGCGGTCATCAGGGCCGCCGCGCAAATCGAACCAAGCGTTTTTTTTATCATTGTTTCCTCCACTACGTTCTTGTGAGCAAGAATTGACTTTATTTTGAACTCACCCGAGTCAGTCAGCTCAGGTCGAGTAAGAGCCAAGCAAGTTAGCACTATAAAGCAAATACTATATAGCGATTAATATAGTGTCAAGAGGGTTTATAGAAGGCGAGAGATTTGCTGATGAGTGGC
>JAGRHW010000479.1 GCA_020444765.1 Gammaproteobacteria bacterium
CCCATCAGAAATACCCCGGCCATGGTCAACAATGCAGGGGCGGGGATCACGACCTGTTTGTCGGGCGCTGTTTCGCTGTTGAATTCCAGCATGTTGTCGTCGGTGCCCAGCCAGTTGAAGAGTCTCTCGGCAAACGCCTGGTTGCCGCCGTTGCCGAGCCAGGTGTTGGCCATGAAGTCCGCGTCGCCGATAACCGCGATACGTTGCTTGCCGATTTCCCGGTCGCGGTTGATGGTCACGCCAAGCGTCAGGGGGCCGCGCCGTTCCTCGGTGTTTTCGTCAAAAGCGATTTCATTTTCGATCGGACCGAGCTCGGTCCAGCTGTTGGCGCTGGTCTGCAGCAGCGGCAGTATGGTGCGGTCCTGCATCGGCAGGACATCCAGCCCGACGGCTTCGGGAAACAGCGTAATACTGCTGAAATCGGCGCTGACCGGGTTTGGCGCGTATTCGTTGATTACGGCAAAGGTTGGCGTATCGACGTTGAACAATTGAGTATTGGCGTCGACCACGATGCCGGGCAGGGCGTCGATGCCGAGTTCAAGCGCCAGCGCCCGTAAGCCCGTATCGCCCTGGCCGGGTTCCAGCAACCACAACAGATTACCGCCACGGCTCAGATAATTGAGGATGCTGGCAACTTCGCCGGGAAAATATTTTTCCAGCGGTGCGGCGATCACCAGCAGATCGGCGGTTTCGGGGACGACCGGCTGGCTGACCAGGCTGATCGTGTCGAATGAAAACCCGGTTGCCGCCAGCCGCGAGCTGATCTCCGCGTAATCGCGATTGGCCTCGGAGACAGGGTTGCGTTCCTCGTGGCCGGTGACGAACAATACATGACGGTTGACCGGCCGGGCCAGGCGTTGCAGGGCATTGGTGACCGAGCGTTCCGACAGAATGCGGATACGCTGTTCCTGTTCGCCAAAGGCGAGGATGATTTCACCGCCGGGGCTGACGTTGAGCTGGCGTACCCGGTTCGGGCTGGTTTCCGGGTTGAGAAACTCCAGATGAAAGTCCGGCTTGTATTTGCGGAATTTGTCGAACAGCGCGGTCACCGCATCGCGCTGCTCCTTTTCCGGCCCCATCACCGCCAGGGCGTTGACCGGGCCGTCGAGCATTTGCAGTACCGCGATACTGGTTTCGTTGAGCGAATGCCTGGCCTGCGCGGTAATATCCCACTGCCTGTAGTATTGCTGGCTGTACCAGCCGATGACCAGGCACAAGGCGGCCAGCAGAAACGAGAACAGCAGGTTTTGCCAGCGTATGATATTTCCCGGTCGCACTAGCTGGACTCCGTGTGTCGCAGGCTGTCGAGCTTGATCGTGGTCAGGGCCAGGAACAGAGCGATAAACAACAGGTAATAAATAATGTCGCGCGTATCCAGCAGGCCCTGAAGAAAACTGTTCAAATGCCAGGGCAGGGACAGATTATGCAAGACCAGTGACGTCGATTCGCTGGAATAGCTGCCGCTGCCGAGCAACCATAAAAACAACAGCGTGGCGAAACCGCTGAATGCCGCGACCATCGGCTGCCGGGTCAGCGAGGAGAAATACAAGCTGGCGGCGGTGCAGGCGGCACTGAAAAACACCAGACCGGCAAATGCCGACAGCAGGCTGCCGAGATCCGGTGAGGTGAAAAACAGCAGGCTCAGCGGCATCAGCAGCGCCAGCAACAGCAGAATAAACTGCAAGCCGAACACGCCAAGAAACTTGCCGAGCACGATCGAGCTGACATTGACCGGCGCGGCCCGCAGCAGGATCAGCGAACCCGAGCGGTTTTCCTCGGCCAGCGTGCGCATGCTGAGCAGAGGGCTGATCAGCAGCATCACGATAGCGGCCGGGGCCAGATATTTGCCGATCAGAAAGGCGGTCAAACCCGGGGCGCTTTCACGCAGTGCAAGTTTCGGCTGGAGTGTCAGGTATTCTTCCAGCGCGGCCAGAAACAGCCAGGCGAAAACAAGCTGCATGACCGCGGCGATGATCCAGGCCAGCGGCGAGCGGAACAGCAGGCGCAATTCCTGGGCGGCGATGGTGGCAATCATGCGACGTTTCCGAATGAGGCGTCCTTGCCGACGGTCAGGGCGGCGAAACGCTCTTCCAGAAAGTTGCGCGCATGACTGTATTCCAGCACCTGCCAGCCGCGCGCGACGATCTCGGCGACCACCTGTGCCTGCCGAGAGTCGGGCACGCTGATCTGCCAGCTGGTCGCATCTGGTGCCTCGGCCGCACTGATGCTGTCGAGCGACAGCAAATCGTCGGCGGTAACCGTTTGCGCGAGTCTCAGATAATGACGGGAGAAATGTTCACCGTCGGCGCCTTGCAGGTTTTCTTCGTGGATCAGCTTGCCCTGGTGAATCACCGCGACCCGCTGACAAAGCGCCGTGACTTCCGGCAGGCTGTGGGTGGAGAGCAGGATGCCGCAATCGGCAGCGAGGCTTTTCAGCAGTTCGCGCATACTGATCATCTGCAGAGGGTCGAGCCCGCTGCTCGGTTCATCCAGAATCAGCAGATCGGGCTGATGGATCAGCGCCTGCGCCAGTCCCACGCGTTGCTTGAAACCCTTCGAAAGTCTGGCGATCATTTTGTTCGCGACGTCCCCAAGCTGGCACAGTTCGACAGCGCGCTCGACAGCGGCCGGCAGTGCGGATTTGGCGATGCCGTGTAAGCGGCCGGCGTAGGCCAGGTAC
>JAGRHW010000047.1 GCA_020444765.1 Gammaproteobacteria bacterium
CGAAACCCAGAATGTTTTTTCGCACCATCAGCGGCATAATCAGTTCATTGCAGATCATAGTGTATAATGCAATGGTGGCGACTATGATCTTGCTGTTTGCGGCCGACAGTCCGCCGATAAAGACCACCAGTGTCAGCCAGGGTTGTTGACCGGCCATCGGAATCGTCAGGACGAAATTATCCGGATCTATCGAGCCATCCGGAAACAACAGCAGCCCGCCCAGCGCCAGTGGCAGGACGAACAAATTGATGATCAGCAGATACAGCGGAAACAACCAGGCGGCGGTGTCGATATGGGATTCATCGGTGTTCTCCACAACAGCGACCTGGAACTGACGGGGCAATAAAAATATCGCAAACATGGAGATAATCAACAGGGCGAACCAGTTGACATAACCGCCGGGCAAGGCATCCATGGTCAACAAGCTGGCCAGCTCCGGGTCGGCTATCGCCTGGGAGAACAGGTCTGTCGGTCCGGAGAACAGGAAAAACGTCGTATAGATGCCGACAGCCAGAAACGCCAGCAGCTTGATGATTGATTCAAAGGCAATCGCCGCGACCATGCCTTCGTGATGCTCGGTGACATCCAGTTGTCTGGTGCCGAAAATAATCGTGAACATGGCGAGCAGCAAAGCCACATAAAAAGGCGTGTCCTGCCAGAAGGCGTTGTGCAGCAGGGTGGGGGTGATGATTTGCGGATAATGTTGAATCACCGTATAACTGGAGGCGACGGCTTTGAGTTGCAGGGCGATATACGGCAGGATGCCGATGACTGAAATCACGGTCACCAGGCTTGTCAAAAGCGCGCTCTTGCCGTATCTCGATCCGATAAAGTCGGCGATCGATGTAATTCTGTGTTTTTTTGAAATCCGCACGATTTTTCTCAACACGAACCACCAGAGCGCGGCCATCAGCGTGGGGCCGAGATAAATCGGTAAAAACCCGAGCCCAGTCGTAGCTGCCCGGCCAACGCTACCGTAGTACGTCCAGGCGGTGCAGTAGATAGCCAGTGACAACGAGTAAACGTAGGGGTTGTTGATAATGCTGCGTTGTTCGCTGGAGCGCTTGTCGCCGAAATAGGCGATACCGAACAGCAGCGCCAGATAGAAAAACGCGACAAAAAGAACAATGCCGTCGCTAAGCATCTGAGTTCTGCCCGGTGCTTTTGCCCGAATAGTAGCGCTGCAGTTGTTTGATGAGTAGTCTGACACTGACGATGATCAGTGCCCATACACCGAACAGATAGACGAACAGGACCGGCAAGCCGACAATCAGTTTGGGCTGGGAGGCGAGCATCAGCAGCGGATAGTTCATGGCCAGCAGGCCGCAAAGCGCAGTCACCAGCAGCCTTTGCCGATACAGCTTTCTAAGCATCGTTATGCCTCCTATTGATAGGCGTCCAGAGCGTCCTGCAGTGTCACTATGCCTTTTGCCTCGAGAAGGTTGATCAGGCTCAGCAGAAGTTCAGCGGTCGCCAGGCTGTCGGCGAGTGCCGTGTGTCGATCGAAAATCTCTATCCCAAGTCTGGCTACAATGGCATCCAGTGACTGATCGACTTCGTGGCCGTGCAGGCAGACTGAAAGCATCAAGGTGTCCAGAACCGGGTTGCCGAAACGGACACCGGATTTCATTTCCCGGCGTTTGAGGAACTTCAGATCGAACCAGGCGTTGTGCGCGACCAGAACGGCATCACCGACAAACGCCTTGAACTGCGGCAGCACGTGGTCAATCGATGGCGCATCCTTGACCTGCTCGTCGGTGATGCCATGAAAGCGTATGGAGCTTTTCGGGATCGATCGTCCTGGATGGACAAGCTGATCGAAAATTTCGTCCGACAGTATTCGTTGATTGACAACCCTGACACCGGCAATCGAAATGATTTCGTCTCCCTGGTCCGGATTCAGACCGGTGGTCTCGGTATCGAAAACCACAAAGTCAAGCTCCCGCAAACGGCGCTTTTTGAGTGCCTGGTTGTCACCGGCGAGTTCCGCCAGATCAAAATCGTAGGTCATCGGGCGCGGCGGAATATCCTCGACGGTGTTTTCCCATTGCCGGTCGGAGCCCGGTACCGGGATTCTGAGAATTGCGTTGCCCTCCAGCCGCGGGTGTTGCTGACTCCAGACCACGCTGCTGTGTTGCCGAAGCACATTGCCGACAGTCGGGAATCCGACTGCGTCTTCCAGCGTTTCGGTTTCCCATTGGGTCAATTGCTTGTGCGAGATTGGTCGCCCCTGCCAGCTCAGATCCAGATAAACTTTGTGATCACGATGGTCGGCATCCAGGTCAAATGCTTTGATTCCGTGGATCGCCTTGATCCGCAGCATATAAAACTCAAGCAGCACCGACATGGCGTGACTGTCAACACGCATCCACAGGGGCAGGCCGGTCTGCGTGACCTGCAGTTCTTCTGCAACCCTGGGTCGTCTGCTGATATTGCGGATCAAATCCGGCGAGTAGATATCCGCCGTGACGAGCTCTCCGCCAAGCAGCTTGCGGGATTCGTTAGCCAGTGAATCAACCTGCTTACTGAGGTTCTCACTTTCGCTCATGATGACGTTATGAAACGCCTTGCGCAGTTCATCCGGCAGGTCGTCATGGGTTGCGACATTTTCAGCAGCAGCTTTCAGGCTGGCCAGCGGGCTGCGCAATTGCTCGACAGTCTGACGCAACAGTTCGTTGCGTTTGCGCAAGGCGCCCTGACGAGAGGTGACATCGTAAAGTGTCATCACGAATCCGCGGGAACCGGCTTGCTCACCCTCGTTGGTCAGCAGGCCCATGCGACAATGCAACATATGCTCTTTGTTCAAAACAGAGCAAACAAAGTCGGTCGAGCCGGCGGGTTTTTGTTTTGCGCCGGGTTCACCGGTGATGACATCCAGGGTGTGTTCCACCGGGCCACGCGGCAGAATATCGTATAAAGACCGGCCGAGCCCGACCCGTTCAGGGCTTTTCAGAATCCGCACGGCGCTCGGGTTATAGAGAATGATGCGGGCGTTTTTGTCGCAAACCACCACGCCTTCGTCGAGTCCACGAATGACCTGCTCGAGATAGTTCTTCTTGAGGTCGGATGACTGCGCGCCGGTTCTCAGGGCACGGCTTACTTCCTGTCGTGATTTCGCCAGCTCATCGCCAAACTCATGGAGGATTTCCGGAAGACGGCCTAGCTGATGAGCGGACGTGATTTCCAGTTCGTGGCTGGCGTGTGTTTTGAGAATGATTTCGGCGCCGCGAATAACGGACCCGAGAGGGCGTATGATGCGTTGCTTAAGGTAACGCCACTCAACGATACTGAGCAAAACTGCAATGGTGAGTATGCCGGTGATGATCAACCCGGTGTCGGGAGCAAAAAAGCCGGTTATTGCAAGGATGATAGCAATCACCATCAGTAAAAGCCTGGCGGCGAAGAACAGGTTGACGGGATTGCGAAGCGGCATGTGGTGTTTTCCTTATATCGGCTTAGGTCAAATCCCCGTCTGTCAGCTCAACAACACGGATATCTTATTAATGACATCCTGGGTTGAAAACGGTTTTGTGATATAGTCATCGGCGCCAAGCGCCAGCCCCTTCTCTCTTTCGACCTGTCTGCCCTTGGCGGTCAGCATGATTATTTTCAGCGCGTTCCAGCGTGAATCCTCGCGTAATAGCTGGCAGACCTCAAAACCGTCAAGTTTGGGCATATTAATGTCAAGCAAAACAAGGTCAGGCGACCAATCCTTTATCTTTTCGAGAGCTGCTTCACCATCCTGAGCTGTTGCAACAGAGTAGCCTGATTTTTGAACTATAAACTCGAGTGACAACAGTATATTGGGCTCGTCATCGACGATAAGAACTTTTTTCATGATTGCGGCGATCCCCCAGGTGAAGAGTAATAAGCTCAGACCAGTAACGTGCTGTTGCAGACAATGCTGTTCACAGCCTCGATTATTGAAATTGGCCTGAAAATGGGTGCGGGACCCATGATTCACGAATGCAGTTTTTAATATGTCGCAGGTTTATCCGGCCGTCGACTGGTTTGTGCGAGATAGGCTTCGCGGAAAACCAATTGATTTCTGTCAATGGCGCGAGCCGTTTTATAAGTCTGCATTGAGCCGTAAATCACCTTCGATGGTAGCATATTTCTCTGATCCGATAGTACTTGCGAATGATTCCAGATGGTCGGACTTGTAGTTATATCGTTTGTCTGAGGGTGGCTCAAGTCGCGAAAACTATGACGAAAAGCTACACAAAAATTGTCGTGACTTGCTAGATTTATACGAGTGACATTGCCCAAAAGTGGCTGAAATGATGTTTGCTCTGAAGGCTGAAGACCGGATTTACCTTGAACAGCTTCGATGCTATTCTTGACATGACAATACTATTTTTTTGTCGGAGGCCGTCCTCTCTTCCGGTTCGGTACGCCGCTACTGTCATAGCGTTCGGGAAAAAGCGTCTCGGGCGTCAGATTCAGAGACTCGGCGATAATCTTCTCGGCACGTGGATAAGGTTTGATCAATGCTTGCCAGACCGCCTGACGGCTGATTCCAGCTTCTCTGGCAATCGAGGCAAGACTTCTATCCGTAAGCGCCAGTTGGTAGATGATCCAGGCCCGTCTTTTTGCCTTGTTGCGGAACAGCTTGCTGGTCTTGGTGTCAATGTCCATATTGATGGTGAATATAGTTCAATAAATTGATCAAATCAAGAATTGGAATACTGAAATCGTTAAAACAGGTCAGTTCTGTTTATTTTAATAGACACGTCAGAGTGATTTAAAGAGGCTTACTCTTGGACATTAATAGTAAAGATGTAAATAGAAGTGCGGTGGACACTACAGTGTTAGAAGATTCTGACGGTTTTCCATTGCGTCTGCGTGAAGCAATGCAAGGCAGGAGTATCAGGGAGTTTGCCTCATCAGCAAATATGTCTGCCGGCACCCTGCACAATTACCTAAACAACGAAAGTTTGCCGACCCTGGACAAACTCATTGCACTGGCCAATACTGCGGATGTCAATCTTAACTGGTTGGCGACCGGTGTCGGGACACCGGCTCGCTCACATTCACAGACGTCGATGAGCTACCGGGAATATGCCAATGCCGAGAAACGACTGGACATAATGCTGTTGCGCGCAATTATCGAGTGTCTCGAACAAACCACGATGAACCGCCAGATAGCCATGAGCGCGGAAAAGAAGAGCAGTATCGTGGCGTCGATTTACGACTTGTGTTCCGAAATCGGCGACAAAGCGGTCAACAAGGAGAAAATAACCAGGTTGATCGAATCGACGCTGCCATAAGCGACTGCTATTGCGCTTGTTTCAATCGCGTCATCCCGTTTCGACAAGGCGGCGCGTTTATCAGCGGCTGATCGAGAATCAGGCTGTGACGGCCGCCGGCTGTTTTTGCGCACTGCTGAACAGGCGGAAAAAATTGTCGGTGGTCGCCTCGGCCAGCTCTTCCAGTGTGATGCCTCTCAAGTCAGCGACAAACTGCGCCGTGTGCCGGGTGTAGGCCGGTTCGTTCGGTTTGCCCCGGTGTGGCACCGGGGCCAGAAAAGGCGCGTCCGTTTCCACGAGTATCCTGTCCAGCGGCGCCTTGCGGGCGACTTCCTGTACCAGGGGGGCGCTTTTGAATGTGACAATCCCGGAAAAGGAAATATAGAAGCCGATCTCCAGTGCCTGTTCGGCGATCCGCCAGTCTTCGGCAAAACAATGCAGGACACCGCCGGCCTCTTCGGCGCGGTGGTCGCGTAAGGTCTGCATGGTGTCATCGGCCGCATCCCGGGTATGGATGACCAGCGGCTTTTTGAGTATCCGGGCTGCCTCGATGTGCCGGTGAAACCGCTCGTGCTGCCAGTCAAGTTCACCACTGCTGCGGAAATAGTCCAGACCGGTCTCGCCGATGGCGACGACTTTTTCGTGCCGTCCAGCCTTGATCAACTCCTCGACGGAAGGCTCGTGTCCCTCACGGTGGTTGGGGTGGACGCCGACAGAGGCAAAAATGTGCGCATGATTTTCCGCGATCGCCAGTACCTCGGGGTAGTCCTCCCAGTCTACTGAAATGCACAACAGCCAGTCGATATGATTGTCGCGGGCGTTTTGCAGGACTTGCGGAAGCCGCTCATGGAGTCCGTCGAAATTGAGATGGCAGTGTGAGTCGACTAGTTGTAAGGTCATGCGATGATCCTGCTTGAAAGACCGGCGGGTTTTCGGATGAAGACCGGCCGGCTATTGTAACCGATAAATAAAAAAGGGGCCGAAGCCCCTTTCTACCAGATCAAAACAGGGTTCACCTAGAAGCTGGTAAACAAACCACCGTTGACCGGAATATTGGCGCCTGTGGTGTAGGCGTTGCGCTCGTCGGCCAGCCAGGCGACCGCAAAAGCAATCTCTTCCGGTTTGGCCATGCGGCCGACCGGCACCTGGGCGACGATTGACTGGAGCACATGATCCGGCATTGCGCTGGTCATCGCCGTGGCGACATAGCCGGGGGAAACGGTATTGACGGTAACGCCTTTGGAGGCCCCTTCCAGGGCAGCGGCCATGGTAAATCCATGCAGGCCGGCCTTAGCCGCGGAGTAATTGGGTTGACCGAATTGGCCGCGTTGTCCGTTGACCGAGGAGATATTGATGATTCGTCCGTAACCGCGCTCCATCATGGCGGTCATTACGGGCTTGGTGACGTAAAAAGCGCTGTTGAGATTGGTATCTATAACCGCATCCCAGTCGGCAATTTCCATCTTCTTGATGCTCTTGTCGCGGGTGATTCCGGCACAATTGACCAGCACATCGATCGCTCCGTTGTTGGTTTCAATCTCGGTGACCATCGCCAGCGCGCTTTCCGGATCGGAAACATCGGCGGCAATAATCTTGAAATTAAAGCCTTCTTCCTTCATCGCGGCCTGCCATTTTTCCGCGTTGTTTTTGTCGGCAGGGTAATACCCGGCAAAAACCTGGCAGCCCATATTCGACAGCATTTTACAGATTTCCTGACCGATCCCGCCGTTGCCGCCTGTTACCAGAGCAATGTTATTTTTTCGCATGTTGGATCCTCGTTGAGTTAGGCAGCTTTGCGGGCCGTTTTCCTGCCTGCCGTTTTTGCTGCGACTTTCGGCGCCGGAGACTTTTTTTCAGGCTTGTCTCCGATGCTGCCGACAGATTTCAGGGATTCATCAGCCATCGAAAAGTAATCATCGCGGCTATCACCGACGACCGATAGAATGGTTTTATAGTTTTCGACAGCTTTCTCGCTGCACTGTAGCAAAATTGTGTGTTGCGCAGCCAAAAATTCAGGAAAATTTTTGAGGCTTCGCATGGTTTTCAATGATTCTGAGCCTATAGCCTGACAATCTTTCAGCATTGTTGATTGAGAGGCGATCAGCTTTTCAAGGAGTGAAGCATTGACTGTTGCGAGCTTTTCAAGCGACGACAGAGCGTCTTTCATGATCGCTGTATTCAAATGAGACCATGTGTTCATGGTACACCTCTAGAGCGTTGAATCTGATATGCTGCGCGGCAGCAATATTAGGACTCTATAATATTTGCTGCGATGTGTCAAGCGGGAATTGTCTTTTTTGGACAGGCGAGAATGTGATTAACTATTTGATAATTCAATAGTTAATGTTTTGCTACGGACGGCATAGCATCCGGCTTGATCGGTATGGAACCGATCAGATCAATTATCGGAATCGTCTTTTGACGTTTCCTTGCTTTGGCCGAATCCGGTCGCTGATTTCAGAAAATTCTGCTGGAGATTTTTCCAGGCTTCGAGGTTTTTGTTGGTCGTTTGCGACCAAAACTCAAGCGGATTAAAGGCCATCAGATCCTGCATCTGTTTGGTCAGCAAGTCCTGCTGCTCGTGGAAAAACTGTATATTCTTGTCCATGAAGTGCATAAATCCTTCACGGGAACTGTCTTCGTAATAACGAATGAATTTTTCCAGGCTTTCCGTCGAAAACAGGGGTTGTTGATTGGACTCCTGTTCCATAATGATCTGCAGCAAAATGCTGCGCGTGATGTCCTGTTCCGTTTGCCGGTCTATAACCTTGATCGGTACGCCTTTCTCAATCAGCGTCTTGATTTGCCCGAGATTGATATAACAGCTGTTTTTAGTATCGTAGAGCCGTCTGTTCGGATATTTTTTAATAATACGAGTTTCTTTTTCCATTAGATAACCGCTAGTCAGGATGTATATAGTTATTGCAGCATAACACGCCCACGGCGTTTAATTGCGGGTTTCAAACGCGAACTGTGTACAATAATGTATGGTAAATAAAACTGCTTCTGAAGACCAATCAATTCCGCCGGCTTCGTTCGATTGGCAGGCCTGCCTGGACTTGGCGAAAAAGGCCGGTAAATCCATGCCAGCTCACTGGTTTGACGAAATACAGGATGATCCTGATCTGAGCGTTTTATCTGCCCGTTTTCAGAAGCTTTGTCGATCTGCAGCAAAATCCCCGCCGATTTCTCTTGAACAGATACCGGCATTGGATAATTTGCTCCGGGATGGCGATTGGTGGGAGATATTCGAGGCGCAGGGCGATGACGCCAGCCCGATAAGTATGTTGATGGATGAACAGCTTGCAGTATTCCAGCAGCTTTGGCAGCAGGTCAGCAGGCAGTTTCCGCTCAGTCAGCTTAGCCTGATTGAGGCTATGTGGCTGGCCTTGTCGGACAAGCCGGCGGCCGAAGAGCTCAGCGGCCCGATTGCTGAGTACCTCAAGTTACTTGCAAAGCAGCAGGGGTTTTTTCTCGAACTGTTCCGGCAAACACTTGAGGCAAAAACCGATACATTGCAACAGGCATCTGTCGGAACGTTTCGTCAGCTCATGGCCGAGCTGGTCACCGACTTTGAAACACGCTACACAGCACAGACCGGGTTGGCTGAATACGCCCGGATCTATGGCGAAATGGTCAATACCGGGCTCGTCATCGAAAAAATCGCTCGGCGGATTCGTGCCGAGGGACAGGTTTGTACAAACCAGACTCCTGGTGATTGCCCTGACCGGGCGGGTTTCACTAACGCCTGATGGGGTGGTGCTGATTGCATCCAATGAGCGAAGAGTTCGAACAGTATCAAAAAGGCCTGGAAAACCTCTTGAATCACCAGGCTGAGGCCGTGACAGAAAACCGCTCTGCCCCGCGTGAAATGCTGTTTGAACAGGATAAACTGAAACTGTATCGTTATGCGGCGCAGCATGACAAGGTCATGTGCCGACCTCCGGTGCTGATCGTCTATGCGCTGGTGAACCGGCCGTTCATTCTCGATTTGCAGGAAAACCGCTCACTGATCAGAAAGCTGCTGGAACTCGGACTCGATGTCTATCTGGTCGACTGGGGTTATCCGGATCATCAGGAGTCGGCGCTCGGGCTGGAGCACTATATCAGCATCTACCTGGACACCTGTGTCGATGTCGTGCGCGAATTTTCCGGCTACCCGGCCATCAATCTGCTCGGTGTCTGTCAGGGCGGAACCCTGTCGCTTTGCTATACCTCCCTGTATCCGGACAAGGTCGCCACGCTGGCGACCATGGTGACGCCGGTTGATTTTCATACCGAGGACAATCTGCTGACCAACTGGGTGCGTCATATCGATCTGGATCTGCTGACCGAAGTCCATCGCAATATACCGGGGGCCATGCTTGATAAGGTATTCCAGTCACTGAAGCCTTTCAGCAACTCCATACAGAAATACATGAATTTCGTCGCAGCCATGTCGGATGACGACAAAGCCGCCGATATACTGGAAAACTTCAATGCCATGGAGCGCTGGCTTGCCGATACGCCAGATCAGCCGGGGCTGATGTTCCGACAGTTCGTGCAGTGGTTCTACCGGGATAATGCCTTTATCAGCGATAACCTGATCCTGTCGTCACGTGCGGTGAGCCTGCGTAATATAAGCGTCCCGGTTTTGAATATTTATGCAAGTCTGGATCATATTGTGCCGCCCTCCAGTTCGCGGGCTCTCGGGCGTCTCCTTGGCTCGACGGATTACCAGGCGCTGGAAGTAAGAACCGGGCATATCGGCATGTTCGTCAGCGGCTCGTCTCTGCGATCGACGCCGCAGCGGATCGCTGACTGGTTGTTTGAGCGCAACCCGGGTGTTACGGCCTGACAAGGATTTTGGACAAACGGGTCGATGGCCCGTCCGGTAAGTTCGGCACTTCGGCGAGAAATAATTCGGCTGCAGACAAGGCATCTCCGAGCGCGTTATGCGCCGCGTATTCCGGCAGACCGTAGCGTTCCCTCAAGCGAAACAGTCTCAGCTCCTTGCGCTTTGCCTGCCGTTGTTCTCTGGTCATTCTTTGCGCGGCGATTTGCAATGTATCGATCACCGGAAAGACCGGCGCGAGGCCATAGAGTGCCAGGCAGCTTTGCCGGATAAAATTGACTTCCGTCTTTGCATAATGAGCGAGCAGCACTTTGCCGGCCAGATTTTCCAGTAATTTGCCTATGGCCTGTTCTGCAGGAACACCGGCGTTTTTTGCGCTGTCGGTGATCTTGTGAATGATCACATTGGCATCGTCAAGGTTTCTCTCCAGCCGGATAATCTGATGGCTGGAGCTCGCTAAGGGAATCGATAATTTATCGATGGCGACGAAACCGATACTGAGTATCTGGTCCAGTTGGTAGTCAAAGCCCGTGGTTTCGACATCGACCGAAAGAATCGGTGTATCTTTAAGCGGCGTGTTTTTCTCCGGCGGCGCGACCTTGAGAAAGTCCCTCAATGGTCCCGCCGGCGCGCGCTTGAGCAGTCTTTTACGTTGTGCATCAAGTGTCCAGGGGAAAAGCTGGATCATGCGGTATAAATCAAGCCCGACCGGCAGGTATCGGTGCTTAACCGAGGCCGCCGGCCCTGAAGCTGCGCTCAATGGCGCTTTGCATGGTTTGAATGACCTTGAAAGCGTCCTTCAAATGTTCTCTTTCGAGCCGTGAGAGACTTTTCGGTGACATATAGTTGTCAGGTTTTTTACCGTTACGGATTTGTCTGGCCTGATGCTGTATGCGCAGGGAGCCGATAAACTCGAAGGCATCAAGCAGGTTGGCGCTGCCTTCGCGGCTGAGAGACTTGGTGCCCGCTGCAAGCTCCAGGCGTTCGGTGGTGTTTACCGGCGCTATGCCTTCGGCCAGCGCGTAGATTCTCGCCAGATCGACGATCGGCACGATGCCGTTGTGTTTGAGATCCAGCGTGTCGTTATGTTCGCCATCATGGATCAGGACAAAATCCCGGATGATACCGAGCGGTGGTCTGAGCTTGAGCGCGTTGGCAGTCAGGTGGGCCAGAAACAGCGTGCTCTTCTGGCTGGTCTCCAGCATTTGCGTGCGGATTTCATCGAGCAGGGACTTGTCGCCGTAGATGGCCCGCAAGTCAAAAAAGATGCTTGATAACAGCAGCGCATCCGGTTTGGGTGCACTCATCCAGTCGTCGAAATAAGCCGCCCAGACTTTTTGAGTCTGACGCCATTGCGGGTTCGTCGCCATGACATTGCCCGGGCAATAGATATAGCCACACTCTGCAAGCCCGTCACTGACAAACTTGGCCAGTGCTTCGAAGTAGGGTAGATCACTGTCGGATACGTCGTTGTGCAGGATCAGGCCGTTATCCTGGTCGGTGTGCGAGGTCTGCTCACGCCGTGCCTGCGAGCCCGCCGCAACCCAGGCAAACGGTACGGGAGCTGGTCCCAGCTTGTCGATCGCCATGTCGACCAGGCGCCGGGTAATCGCGCTGGTGATGGCGGTGACGCCCTTGCCGACATGATCGGCGGTAGCGCCCATATTGACCAGCTGTAACTGCAACTGCGGTATTGCATTACTGCTTTCGACCAGTGTTTCTATGGTCTGGGCTTTTTTAATCGCGCCGGTCAGGTAAGCGGAATTACGGCCTTCCTGGCGGATAAGGTCGCCGGCGGTCACCATGCCGAGCAATTCGTCGTTTTCCATGACCGGCAGGTGGCGAATGCTCTCCCGCGTCATGATCATCAAGGCGTCGTAGGCAAAGGTATCGCGTTCGATCGTTATCATCTTCGAGGACATGATTTTTTCGACCGGGGATTGCGGCGACAGCTCCGCCGCCACACAGCGCTTGGCGATATCCTTGATCGTCAGTATGCCGACGATCTTTGCATCCTTTTCGATCATCACGCAGGAAATGCGTCGCTCGGTCATCTTGCGGGCCGCTTCGGAAATGCTGCAAGCGATGTCAATAGTCAGTACCGGCGAACTCATGATGTCGAGCACCGATGTATACAGCAATGACGATGTGCCGCCGCTTTGTTCGTGCAGTGAGCTGACGGCGTTTTTGAGTCGCTGCGCGGCGGAGTTCTGGATATACGAGATCACGATGCCCGGATAATCCTTGACGATATCCGTCAGCTCGATACAGGGGATCGCATAGACCAGTGTATCTTCCTCGGCGGTGGCGCTGAATTCCTCCAGTGGCGCCTGCACGCAGAACATGGTGCAGGTGTCGCCTTCACCGAGCTGGCCCATCAGACGGCTGTCACTCGAATACAGGGATATCAGGCCTTTGCGGATGATATAGAGCTGGGTTTTATCATCGCCTTCGACCGGTAGGGTTTTGCCGTCGCGCAGGTATTGGATGGTGAGTTTTTGCGTGACCTCATCGACCACCTGTTCCGGTAATTGATCGAATGGCGGGATTGTTTTGATGAAATCCCGAACTTCTTTTAATTCGATTTCCATGCTGATGTCCTAAAGGCCGGTTTGGAATTCGTGCAGATAGATCAGATTATACAATCCCGCGCTGATGCGCACCGTGACCGGTCCGGGCGTCGCGGACTGGATGCGCGGAAAATCCGTTGTCGCTTCCCAGCTCAGGTGCTGGCGGTCCGGCTTGAGTTGATGCAGGGATTCCGTGCCCGCCTGATCGAGAAACGAAATCATCACCCGTTCGAGCGGATAGCTGGAGACCAGGCGGGTCGTGCCGTTGTTGTCGCTGAGTTCCAGCGAGAGCCCTTCAGCGCTCAGCGTGCAGGGTACGGTGCTCAGGTTGCAGGCTTCGCTGAGCTGCAGTTTAAGTAATTGCTCATCATCCTGCTCCTCGCCCTTGAGAAAGTAGCCGGTCGCAATATAACCGCCGATCGCCAGAAACGGCGCGATGACGATTGCCAGTTTGGTTTGTCTGTTCATTGCTGCTTTAGTATAAACCCTGTGCCGGTGCCGTTACTTGACGGCAGATAAAAAAGGCCTCCTTTCGGAGGCCTTTTCATTACAGTGGCTGATGGTGATCAGCGCTTGATCAATGGTCCGATGCAGCGCCTGAACCGGCCGGAATACGGAAGTTGTCGACCATCTCCTGTATTTCCGCGGGTGCGGGTCCACTGACCATGGTTACCACATAGGCGACTACAAAGTTCACGATAGCGCCGACGACACCAAATGCCTTCGGATCTATACCCATGAACCAGTTCGGTTCCATGCTACCCAGGAACTCGGTGCCCTTGATAAACATGATGCCGTAGTGCTGGAACACGTAGAACAAGGTCACACCGATACCGGCGACCATACCAGCGATCGCGCCTGCCTTGCTGATTTTATGGGAAAAAATACCCATCATCAGCGCCGGGAATATCGACGAGGCGGCCAGTCCGAACGCCAGTGCCACGGTACCGGCGGCAAACCCGGGTGGATTGAGCCCGAGATAACCGGCCACCAGGATTGCCAGCGTCATGATGATCCGCCCGGCAAGCAGTTCGGATTTCTCCGACATGTCCGGTGTCAGGATACTCTTCATCAGGTCATGCGATATTGACGAGGATATCGCCAATAGCAG
>JAGRHW010000480.1 GCA_020444765.1 Gammaproteobacteria bacterium
CCTGCCGCCGTCGATTTCGCCCCGCGATGCCATGGGCATAGGCACCGCGGGCTTTACCGCGGCGCTGGCGATCCACCGCATGGAGCAAAACGGACAAACGCCCGGGCTGGGACCGGTGGTGGTGACCGGCGCGACCGGCGGGGTCGGCAGTTTTGCGATTGATATGCTGACCGGCAGGGGTTACGAAGCGGTCGCCTTTACCGGCAAGACGGAGCAGGCCGACTACCTGAAATCACTGGGCGCGAAAGAGCTGATCAACCGCAAGGATCACGATTTCGGCAAGCGGCCGATGGAAAAAGCCCTGTGGGGCGGCGCTATCGACAATGTCGGCGGCGAAACCCTGACCTGGCTGACGCGCACCGTCAAACCCTGGGGCAATATCGCCTCAATCGGCCTGGCCGGCGGTATCGAGTTGAATACCACGGTGATGCCATTCATTCTGCGTGGCGTCAGTCTGCTCGGCATCAATTCGGTCATCCTGACGCCGGAGCAGCGCGACGCGATCTGGCAACGCATCGCCGGCGATCTCAAACCGTCGCATCTGGACAAAATCGTCACCCATGAGACTGACTTCGACGAGTTGCCGAAGGCATTCGACCGCTATATCGACGGCACCATGACCGGCCGGACTATCGTTAAAATACAATCCGGGGACTGAGCGTGGGCAAGCGGCTTTCGAAAATCTACACGCGTACCGGTGATGACGGCACGACCGGGCTTGGCGTCAAGGGTCGGGTCGCCAAGGACAGCGCGCGTATCGAGGCGATCGGCACGGTCGATGAACTCAATAGCATGATCGGCCTGCTGATCGCGCAGGGCGTGCCGGAGCTGATCGGGCGGATTCTCAACGAAGTGCAGCACCGTCTGTTCGATCTCGGCGGCGAGCTATGCATGCCGGGCCATCAGTTTATCCAGCAGGAGCAGATCGACTGGCTGGAAAAAGCCCTCGACAAGCTCAATGAGGACCACCCGGCACTGGAGGATTTTATTCTGCCAGGCGGCGGCAAGGCCGCGGCGATCTGCCATGTCGCGCGCACGGTCTGCCGGCGTGCCGAAAGAAGTGTGGTGACGCTGGCGCGTGATGAAGACGTCGAGGCCGGCTGCCGCGGCTACCTCAACCGTTTGTCGGATCTCCTGTTCGTCATGGCGCGGGTGCTGGCGCGACACGAGCGCGGTTCGGAAGTGCTGTGGCAGCACATTCGGGAGCCTGTGAACCTGGACTGAGCGGAGCAAAGCCCGCCGGCTTCCAGCTGCGGCTTAGCGTGCCAGTGAGGTGCCGAACCAGCCGTCCTCGGGAAAAAAACGTTCGCTCAGCAACTGGCGGGTATGGCGGCCGGCAAATTCCTCCAGCGTGTCGGTCGGCGGCGTCAGCAGCCAGAACATGGCCGCCAGGACAGCGATCAGCAATGAGGAAATCCACTGTTTGAAATCGATGATCTTGAAGGCTGAACCGAAGGAACGTTTGATCTGGTTGCCGACAAAATCCACGCTGTAGAGTTCATCGAGCAGCAGGTGCAGAATAAATCCGCCAAAGACAAAAAATCCGCCAAGCCAGGCGAGCAGGGCGCTTTTACCAAAGGCGTAATAGCCAAGCGTGGTGATCATGAATAAAAACAGCGCCGCAGCCGCCAGCGAATGAATCGCGCCTCGATGCGTGGTGAAGTTGTGAAAAATCATCCATAAAGGATAGCGAACTGCAAGAAAGACCCCGGCCGCGGTCAGCCACAATTCGGCAATGGCAAATTTTTCCTGCAGCGAAAACACGGCGGCGAAGGCGGCGAGTATCGCGAAAAAGGAAAACAGCATCCGGCTGGGGTAGGAATACTTGAGATCGATATCGGGCAGGATGCCGCCGAGCGTGCCGAAAAAAGCCAGCAGCAGGGCATCCGCCTCGCTGACCTGGCCGACTTTGAGCAGAGCCGTCGCGGTCAGACCGGAGCCGACCGCGGCGATGGAAATATGCGTATTGAAGTTCGCCATGATGACAAGGTTTTTCAGATGTCGACTGTTTTTACAATATCCGTCACTCGCACAAAGTCCAGGGCAGCACCACAAATTCATCGCCATTGCCGGGATATGTCTCGATATGATACACCTGTCTGAGGTGATCGTCCGTCAACACTTCTTGCGGCGAGCCGCTGGCGATTATACGGCCTCCGTCCATCAATACAAGCCGGTGACAGAAGCGGGCGGCCAGCGTCAAATCGTGCATGACTGCGATCACCGAAGCACCTTGTTCACAACTGTTGCGCAACAACTGCATGATGGCCAGAGCGTGCGCCGGGTCGAGTGCGTTGACCGGCTCGTCGGCCAGCAGGATGTCCGCCTGAACAGCCAGCGCACGGGCCAGCAGAACCCGCATGCGTTCCCCGCCGGACAGCTCGCTGATGCGCCGTTGGCGAAAATCATAAACATCTGTGGCGCGCATCGCTGCATCGATGATCCGCTGATCCTGCTCACCCGGCTGTTGCCAGTGCGCAAGGTGCGGAAACCGGCCGAGTGCCACGACCCGTTCGACCAGCAGTGGCCAGTGCGCGATGCGCTCCTGCGCGAGGTAGGCGACTTTGCGGGCGCGCTGCCCGGCGTCAAGACTCATCAACTGGCTGTCGCCGAGCATGATCTGTCCGGATTCGATCCGGATCAGGCCGGCGATGGCTTTCAGCAGGGTTGTTTTGCCGGC
>JAGRHW010000481.1 GCA_020444765.1 Gammaproteobacteria bacterium
AACTGACTCGAAAAATCAATTGATCGCCCGTCGGCAACTTGAGATCATCCAGATAAGACAGGAGAGACAATCGATAGTGAGTAAAGATTTATACAATGTGAAGGCGCCTTTCCCGGTGACGGTTTTCACGGATGGCGTCCATAATCCTCGTAAGAGACCAACGCATTGGCATCCGCAGAACTTGCTGTAATCGGTGGCGGTGTCGTCGGGATGGCGCTTGCCTGCGGACTGTTGCGCAACGGTCTGAAGGTGACGGTGTTCGATGGCGGCGACTCGGATCTTCGGGCTTCGCGGGGAAATTTCGGGCTGATCTGGGTTCAAGGCAAGGGTGACACCTTGCCCGATTATGCACGCTGGACCCGCCAGTCGGCAGCCTTGTGGCCGGATTTCGCCGACACTCTGCACCAGGCGACCGGCATCGATCTGCAGTTGTCGCAACGTGGCGGTATGTATATTTGTCTCGACCAGGAAGAGCTGGATCAACGCAAGCGCATGCTGCAGGCCCTGCGCGAGAAACTTGCCGGTGATTATCCGTTCGAGGTTATGGACCGGCCGGCGCTTGCCCGTTATATTCCCGCTATCGGTCCCGAGGTTGCGGGCGCGACATTTTGCGCGGAAGACGGCCATGTTAATCCCTTATCTCTGTTACGCGCATTGCATACCTTTTTTGAGCGTTTCGGCGGCCGCCTGATCAACGGTGTCCATATCGAGGATATTCAAACACGGAACGGCGTTTTTCGCCTGACATCCGGCAGGGAAAGCTGGAAATCTGACAAACTGGTGTTGGCTGCCGGACTCGGTAATTTGTCGCTTGCGCCGAAAGTCGGGCTCGAGATTCCGCTGCGGCCGAATCGCGGGCAGGTGATGATTGGCGAACGTGTTCCTCCATTCTTGCATTATCCGACCGGTCACGTGCGTCAGACGGCGGAGGGGACGGTACAGCTCGGGGATTCTCAAGAGGATGTCGGTTTTGACGATGGAACTACGCCCGAGGTGATGGCGGCGATCGCCAGGCGCGCGGTGCGGATGTTTCCGCAGCTTGCCGGTGTCCGGGTCATACGCGCCTGGGGCGCGCTGCGGATACTGTCTAAAGACGGTTATCCGGTTTATCAGGAATCGGCGCAATGTCCCGGCGCGTATGTCGTGACCTGTCACAGCGGCGTGACACTGGCCGCCAGTCACGAAGGCCCGCTGGCGGACTGGATTGCGGGTACCGCGAATCCGCCCGGTTTGCAGGTATTCAGTGGAGAACGGTTTTATGTTTAAACGGCTGATGCCTGATGACAGACCTCTGGTCAGTGTCGTCATAGACGGCAAGACCGTGCAGGTTCCGGCCGGAGAAACTGTCGCTGCGGCGGTACTGGCTACGGGCGGGACGATGCGTGAGCATCCGGTTTCGGGCAGACCGCGATCCGCCTACTGCATGATGGGCGTATGTTTCGAATGCCTGATGCGTATCGACGGTCTGGCCAATCGGCAGGCCTGTATGACGAGGGTGCGTGAAGGCATGCGGATAGAACGTCAACCCGCTATACAAGCAGGGCTGTCGGAGTCGCCGAAGTGAAAACTGAACCCGTCGATCTGGCGATTATCGGCGCCGGCCCGGCCGGTATGGCGGCTGCGGTAAAGGCCGCTGAACTCGGCTGTCAAACCGTACTTATCGATGAGCAGGCTGGTCCCGGTGGTCAAATCTACCGCAATACGGAGCAGGCGCCGCCGGCACTGAAAAAGCTGCTTGGACCTGATTACGCTCGTGGCGAGACCTTGTCGTCGGCGCTGTCTGCAGCCGGTGTCGATTATTTGCCGGAAACGACGGTCTGGCATGTCGACGATCAGGGCGCGCTAGGTTTGTCGCGGGACGGCGAGGCCTGGTCCCTGAAGGCGCGTTATATTCTGCTGGCCACAGGCGCCATGGAACGGCCCTGTCCCGTACCCGGCTGGACCCTGCCCGGCGTTATGACGGCAGGGGCTGGACAGATTCTGCTGAAAAACGACGGCATGATTCCGGATGGGCCGGTGGTGCTGGCCGGCAGCGGGCCGCTGTTGTATTTGCTCGCCTGGCAATATCTGAACGCCGATTTACGGATCGCTGCTTTGCTCGATAGCACGCCGCCGGGACAGTTTTTCTCGGCGCTGATCCATCTGCCGAAAGCGCTTGCCCGATACGATTATCTGCTTAAGGGTCTCGCTTATATCCGGGCTTTGCGTAAAGCCGGTATTCCGTTTTACAAAGGTATCGAAGATCTGTCTGCTGAAGGTGTCGATCATCTCCGCTCCGTCAGTTTTAAGTGCAAGGGAAGGTCATTCACTATTGAGTGCCGGACCCTGTTGCTGCATCAGGGCGTGGTGCCGAACCTGCAGATCACCCGCGCGCTGGAATGCGAACATGTCTGGAATGAAGATCAGGCATGCTGGGCGCCGAAGCTCGATCAATGGGGCGGCACGGATAAAGCCCGTTTTTACGTGGCGGGCGACGGTGCCGGAATAGCCGGGGCCATGGTTGCTGAAAATCAGGGCGTTTTGTCGGCCTTGGCGATAAGCCATCGTTTATCGCTGATCGATAAAAAAACCAGAGACGCGATGGCGGCGCCGTACCGGAAGTCCGTCAGGTCGCACTCGCGAATTCGCCCGTTTCTCGATGCTTTATACAAACCCGGCAACTCTTTTCGTCAACCG
>JAGRHW010000482.1 GCA_020444765.1 Gammaproteobacteria bacterium
GGAAACACAGGGATGTTGGATAAGATTTTGTTTCCCGGGCGCTGCTGTTTGTGCGACGGGCCGGGAATCGATGGCATGGATATTTGCACGACATGCGTCGGAGATTTGACAGAGAACGCGAATGCCTGCGAACGGTGCGGATTTCCGCTACCAGCCGGGCAGCCCGGAACAGCGACGATTTGTGGCCGCTGCCTGGCCAGCCGCGTCAGCTTCGACCGGACTGTATCACCTTACCTGTACGGCTATCCGGTGGATTATATCGTTCATGCCTTGAAGTTTTCGGGCGAGCAGAAATACGCCCGTCTGATGGGGGATTTGCTGGCGCGGGCGATTCGCCGACGCCATGTTGAGCCTTTGCCGCAACTGCTGTTGCCGGTGCCGCTGCACGGCGAGCGGTTTCGCGAGCGTGGTTTCAATCAATCGACACTGATCGCCCGCTATTGCGCCAGGCATCTGGCGATTCCGGTGGCGCGGAGAGTCTTGCAGCGGATCGTTAATACCGCGCCGCAGACCGGCTTGAACAGGGCCGCGCGTCGCAGCAATATCCGCCGGGCGTTTGTCCTGCGGGAGAAACCGCCGGTCTCTCATGTCGCGGTCGTCGACGATGTCATGACGACCGGCAGCACGGCACGCGAAATTGCCAAAGTCCTGAAACGCGGTGGCATCCAGCGGGTAGATATCTGGGTGTTTGCGCGGACGCCGGATTAACCGTGCATCAGCATGCGCGAGAGAATTTTCTGTTTGCTGGCGCCTGAATAGCGGTCCGGCAACAGATCGCCGGAAAAAAGCTGTTCGCTGCCGGCGATGGCCTGATGCTGGCGCTTTTTCAGAAGTTCAAGCTTTTCCAGGACAAGAAGTCCGAATTCGCGGATCGTTTCGTCGGTTGCCTTTTTCATGCCCTGGGCGGCGGCCTCGCGCAGCGACGGTTTGGCTTTCTGATACAGATAATACGGTACCAGCCAGGCCAGGCCGATAAGCAGGCCGCTGTGAATGGCAAAGTCGAAGCCCAGGTATTGCTGGCCGTTTTCCTCTCCTTCGTAGTAGCCGACGATCACTTTCCAGGCAACCCAGAACATCGCCAGCAGTGGCAGCAGCGTGGTGGCATAACCGAGCGTGCGGTGTAGCAGGCGTTGCCAGCGCGAGCCGGGCAGTTGCAGGGCTTCGGTCAGGCATTTTTGCAGGTTCAGCGAGAACATCTTTTCATGCTCGGCGCGCAGGGGTTGCAGGAGTTGCTTGACCGGTCCGGTCGCCAGGCCCTGACGTTTGGCCGCGTGGATCAGCTGTTGGAGGCTGTCGCGGCTTATGGTTTTTATCTGCGCGTCCCAGAGTTCCTCGGCAAAGACAGTTGTTTTGGACTCGTCGCCCGTGGTTTTCTCTTTGCCTTTGAAGGCGTTGATAAGCGTGCTGAACCAGCGCGTTTCCGCCGAGGTGTAACGCGCCGACAACTGCATGATTCGCCATTGCTGAGCGGTTCTGATATCGGTTTTGGCGCGTTGCCAGATTTCCTGCCAGTCACCGGCCAGCTTGTCCAGCGATTCGGCAGAGCCGATTCGTTTGACGATTCTGCGGGTCCGTAGTTGCATTTCCTGGATACGCAGATTGACGCCGCGCTGTTCCAGATGTTTGATGACATTTTCGCTGGCCAGGTTTTGCAGGGTCGATTCGAGTTCGGCGAAATCATCAGCCACGGCTTGCGTGCGATCCGGGTTACAGTCGGTGCGGAAAATCAACGGATCTGCAAGCCCAGCGCCTGCCAGCAGTTTGCGAAAATCATCGCGTTGCTCCTCGACGCCTCTGTCCCAGTGGTTGATGACAAAGATCCAGGCATGATCAAGGCCGTGTTCGAGCAGCAAACGCCAACCCTGGTCATCTTTGTAACGCTCCGGGTTGACGACGTAGATCAGCACGTCGATATACGGCAGCCATTTGAGGACCATTGCCTTGTTGGCCTGCTCCGCACTGTCGAAGTCGGGCATGTCAATCCACAGCAGATCTTGATTCGATTCGTTTTTATGCAGGGCGATTTTGACTTTATCGGTAGGAAACGCATCCGGCAGCTTGGCAATCGACAGGGATTGATGCAGATAAACCGTCACTTCGCGGGAGGTGGGTCGTTCGACGCCGGTGCGGGCGATTTTTTCGCCGGCAAGCCGGTTCAGCAGGGAGCTTTTGCCAACTCCGGTACCGCCGAAAAAGCCGACGACCAGCGGGCGTTCCTTGCCGTCGAACAGCGCCGAAGGCTGTCGGGTGTCAAAATCCACCAGCCGTTCGAAATCGTTCTGGCTGATCCAGCGATCGTTCAGCAGTTGTTCGGCCCAGGTTTTGACGCGCTCCTGCAGCCGTGGCAGAAGATCATTCAGCACGGGAGTTACTCAGCAGGGAACGGGCTTTCTGCAAGGCCTGTTCGGTGATGGTGCTTTGTGCTGAAGCGCCGCTTTGTTCAGCAAGTTGCAGCAGGCTGGTTTTAAGATAGCCTTCCAGCAACTGCGACTTGACGGCATCCAGCTGTTCGATCCGCAGTTTTGCCTTGACGCGGTCGATATAGCGGCCAAGCGCGCTTTCGGTGAGCATGGAAGTCACCGACAACATCGCCGGGGCGAGCAGAAAATCGTTCAGACCGATGCCGCCGGTTTTCAGCGCGAGCCCGACTGCCGCGGCGTCAGCGGTTACCCGCG
>JAGRHW010000483.1 GCA_020444765.1 Gammaproteobacteria bacterium
GACTGCCCGGTACAGGTAGGTCCACTTGCCCCGCACCTTGACGTAGGTTTCATCCAGGCGCCAGCTCGGATCAAAGCCACGCCGCCAGAACCAGCGCAGCCGCTTCTCCATCTCCGGGGCGTAGCACTGGACCCAGCGATAGATCGTCGTATGGTCGACCGAAATGCCGCGTTCCGCCAGCATTTCCTCAAGGTCGCGATAGCTGATCGGATAGCGACAATACCAGCGCACCGCCCACAGGATCACATCACCCTGGAAATGGCGCCACTTGAAATCCGTCATCGTTCCGTCCGTCCAATCTCCGCCAAGCATGCTCAAGCTTCACGATTTTTGCAACAGAGCCCGAAATAAAGAAAGCGACCCAACATTCGCCGCAATTCGTCCTTTAGACTTCTGAAGTTTTTGAAAATTCATTTGATTAAGGCATGCGATGACAAGATCTGCCCTTTTGATTCCACTCACCACGGCGGCTATCGCGCTAAACGCAATATCGCCGGTTTATGCGAGCGACACCCATTCTATTGATGATACCGTAAAACAGGTTGAAACCACGCTGGGAGCAAAAGTGGGTATAGCCGTCCTGGACACCGGGTCTCAACGTGCCTGGTTCCACCGTGCTGATGACCGTTTCCCGATGGCGAGCACATCCAAAGCTCTGACCTGTGCAGCGCTGTTGGATAAAGGTCAGAGCTTTATGAATAAAGAGGCCTTGATCAAAAAGGCGGACCTGGATGAATATGCACCAGTGACATCCGGCATAGTCGGCAAAAAAGTAAGTGCGGCTGACCTTTGCAGCATTACCATGCGTACAAGTGACAATACCGCCGTCAACAAAGTTCTTGAAATCCTGGGAGGACCGCAAGCTGTAACCGCTTATTTGCGCAAGACAGGTGATAACATTACTCGACTTGACAGAAATGAACCGGACCTCAACGAAGGAACGCCTGGAGACGTGCGCGACACGACAACGCCTCGCGCTATTCTCGAAACACTTAATAAACTGGTACTGGGCCCCACTCTTGGCTCTGACGAGCGAAAACAACTCACAACCTGGCTTGAAAGTAATGAGGTTGGTGACCCTTTGCTGCGCGCTGGAGTTCCTTCTGATTGGCGCGTCGCCGATCGAACTGGCGCTGGAGGTAACGGGACGCGTGGGGTGATTGCCGTCATGTGGCCGCCAAAACACGCGCCAATCATTGCTGCGATTTACATTACACAGACGAAAGCCACTATGGAGGAAAGGAACGCTGCCATCGCCTCTATTGGCAAAGCGATTGCTGCCGAAGTTCTGGAATAAAAAGGAAATGGTTGCCGGAACATTTCTGGCTACGGAACCAGGCCAAGAACGCGTTTCCCGTAGTCCCGGAGCTCCCCACTCGGTCCCACATATCGATATAAGGTAACGCGTTTTATTCCCAGCTCTGCGCATAAGTCGGAAACAGAGGTGTCGCGCTGTGTCATGGCGGCTTGAGCAAGACGAACCTGCGCTTTTGTAAGAGCGAATCTTCGCCCTCCTTTCCGGCCGCGCGCTCTTGCGGCGGCAAGACCTGCTACTGTTCGCTCACGAATAAGGTCTCGCTCGAACTCTGCTAAAGTGGCAAATATACCAAACACCATGCGACCGGATGCGGTCGTAGTGTCGATCTGGGCGCCTTTTCCGGTCAGTACCCGCAAACCGATATTGCGATCAGACAGGTCTTTCACAGTATTGACCAGATGAGCAAGCGATCGCCCGAGACGATCAAGCTTCCAGACCACCAAAACATCACCTTCGCGCAAGGACTTCAAGCAGGCCGCCAGGCCCGGCCGATCATTCCGAGTACCGGAAGCGTGATCCTCATAGATATTATTCGGATCAACGCCGGCCGAGCGTAGTTCATCTTGCTGCAGATCGAGAGACTGCGAACCGTCGACTTTCGAAACACGGGCATATCCAATTAGCATGTATCACAAACGATGGTTTGAGGCGGCGCAACAGCCGCTATTATTTCGTCACCCGGAATTGTATCTTAACCAGCTTCATAAACAAAGCATCTTAAACATGCTCAGATTTTGAAAAAGGAACATAAATGCCGCGTCGCGTCACTCTAACAGATCGGCAAAGGGATGCGCTGTTGCGCCTGCCGACCTCGCAAGCGGATTTGCTGAAACACTATACTCTTAGCGATGAGGATCTCGGCCACATCAGGCAACGCCGGCGCGCTCACAACAGATTCGGCTTCGCCCTGCAACTGTGCGTCCTCCGCTATCCCGGCCGGGTGTTGGCTCGGGGTGAATTAATACCGGCGGAGGTCATTGAATTTATAGGAGCGCAGCTCGGCTTCCATGCCGACGATCTTGTTGAATATGCCACCCGTGAGGAGACGCGGCACGAGCATCGGCTCTGTTGCAAAGATTGGCGGCAGTCAGAGGTAGGCTGTCGCTCTGCGCCGATCAGGCGGCTGCTGCGAAATGGTGGTTGAGCATGCCCATGGCCTCCGTCAGCGCCGAGGGCCCAATGCCAAAAGCTCTCTCCACAAGGCGCACCTCGCCCCTGATGCCGGGCTGCAGGCACCAGGGGCGAGCCTGTCCTTTGCGCAGGGCTCGCATGACTTCGAATCCCTTGATCGTGGCATAGGCCGTGGGGATCGATTTGAAACCGCGCACCGGCTTGATCAGTATCTTGAGCTTTCC
>JAGRHW010000484.1 GCA_020444765.1 Gammaproteobacteria bacterium
ATCTGCCCTCTTGCCACGAATGACGCCCGCCGGCGAGGTGCCGGAGTGGTCGAACGGGACGGTCTCGAAAACCGTTGTGGGTGTAAATCCACCGAGGGTTCGAATCCCTCTCTCTCCGCCAATACATGCACAAACGGGCTCGGCGCTCACGGCCCGCCAATTACCCCAACCCACAAGCTTGCGCGGGCATCTTCCTCAGACCGCGAGTCACCTGCTGACCCGGACATGCCGGCCACTTGCATCAATATAACACCAGGCTTGCAATTTAATGGCAGACAGCGTTATCCGCTTCCGTGTGAAAACAGGCTCTGATACCCAATGGCCGAAATCGTGGGAATCTTGACCGACAGGCCAGTTCCGGTTGATATAGAGTGCTTGCCAATATCCTCACGAGCCCGACCATGCAACCACGGACCAACCCCGCTCAACCGCTCGATATCGCCCTGCTGGCCTACGATAACGCCAACGCCGTGGATGTCTTCGGCACCTTGCAGGTGTTTGCCACCGCCGGCATTATCTTCGAGAGTCAACACGGGAGCAGCGCCTATCAAACCCGCTTGATCGGTCTGCAAAAAGGTGAGATCCGTTTGGCGACCGGCACCACGGTCGTCTGTGACGGTTCTCTGGACGAACTCGCCGGACAGACGCCGGACACACTGTTGATCGCCGGCGGTTCACCGGCGCCCGAGCTGGCTTGCGACCCAGCGATTATCGAACGAATCGGGCAAACCATCGCCGATATCCCGCGCGTCGCCTCGATCTGCAGCGGCGCTTTTCTGCTGGCGGCTACCGGCGTACTGCACCAACGTCGCGCCACGACGCACTGGGCGCGCTACGACCTGTTTCGCGAACGTTTTCCCTCCGTCGATCTGGTGATCGACGAGATCTTTACCGAGGACGGCAAATATGCCTGCTCGGCCGGCGTCAGCGCCGGGATGGACCTCGCCCTGCATCTGGTGGAAGCCGACTTCGGACGCCGGCTTGCGCTTGCCACTGCCCGCGAGATGGTTTTGTTCTACCAGCGTCCGGGTGGTCAGAACCAGTTCAGCACGCTCACCGGTCTGCGCGAAGCCGCAAGCCCGGCACTGCAAAAAATCCAGAGCTGGATTAGCGACAATCTTTCGCAGCCGCTCGATGTACTGAGCCTCGCCGAACGATCGGCTATGAGCGTGCGGCATTTTTCGCGCAAATTCCGCGAGGAAACCGGATTGACGCCGGCCCGCTATGTTGCCCTGTGCCGACTGCACCATGCACGACTGCAACTGGAGTCCGGCACCGATTCGATCAAACGTATCGCCGGCCACTGCGGCTATGCCGACGCCGAGATCATGCGCCGCGCGTTTATCCGCGAGCTTAATGTCTCGCCCAGCGAATACCGTCAGCGCTTTTCACGTTTCTGAAACCCGAGTAAACAGCCATGAATGCGAATATTCTGTCTTTAAGCGCCGCGCAAGCCTGCTACTGGTTCTCTGTATTGGTCGGCATCAGCCTGTCATCGGTCATTGGTGCCGAGCTTGCCCCGACGGCCAGACTTGCCACCCTGCCCTACACGCTGATCAGCGCCAGCGCGCTGCTGGTTACTTTCGGCCTGTCGCGCTTTATCGGGCGATACGGCTGGCGAATCGTGCTGCGCGGTGGCGCGCTGGCTGGTGTCGCGGCTGCATTACTCAGCGTCTGGGCAGTTCTTCACTCAAATTTCGCGCTGTTTTGCCTGGCCAGTACGCTGATGGGCATCTACCAGGCCAGCTCGGCGTATTACCGCCTGGCCGCGCTCGCCTATGCCCCCGACGCGCAACAGGGCGCGGCCGTGGGCTGGGTACTCAGTGGCAGTCTGGCCGCGGCGTTTTTCGGCCCGACGATCGCCTCCGCCACCAGCCACTGGTTTGCCACCTCGTCCTACGCCGGCCCCTATTTGCTGACCGCTGTTTTCAGCGTACTCGCTATCGTGGCGATTCAGTGCCTGCCCGCCGACGCAGCAAAGCAGCCTGCCGCGCACAAACAAAATGAAGCCCGCGCCTTCAACCGTCAACCACTCTACTGGCTTGGTACCCTGAATACGGCTTTCGCCCAGGGTGTGATGATTCTGATGATGATTGTCGCTCCGTTGAGCATGCACCACGGCTGCCACTACCCGGTCAGCAGCGGCGTTTCGGTCATTGGCTGGCATATTGTGGGGATGTTTTTGCCCTCGTTTTTCAGCGGTAAACTCATTGACCGCTTCGGCGCAGCTTCCGTCATCCTTGCCGGGCTTGGTTTATTGCTCGCAAGTGCCTTTGCCGCCATCCAGGGCACAACCTTGAGCAATTACTATCTCAGTCTGTTTCTGCTCGGCACTGGCTGGAATCTGGTCTACGTCGCCGGCACCTGGCAATACAACCATGCCCTGCAGGAAACGGAAAAATCGCGCGCTCAGGGGCAAGCGGAGTTTCTTATCGCCCTGGCGGCCGTCACCGGCGCCGGATTCGGCGGCTGGCTGCATAGTTTGTTTGACTGGCAGGTGCTCAATCGGGGTGTACTCATCGCCGTACTGGCAATGGCCGTCGTGAACCTGCTTTCCTGGAAGTTTCGCGCGAGCGTCAGCGCGAACCCGCCCGCGGCCTGAACTGGCTCAAAACCCGATCGGCCGGCTTGATCAAAAGCCTGTCACCTGGTTTTTCTCGACTGGAAT
>JAGRHW010000485.1 GCA_020444765.1 Gammaproteobacteria bacterium
GATTTGCGCGGTGTGCAGCAGCGCCTTCGAGGGGATGCAGCCGACGTTCAGGCAAACTCCGCCGATCGATTCATACCGCTCGACCATGATGACCTGCTTGCCGAGATCGGCCGCCCTGAAAGCCGCGGTATAGCCGCCGGGGCCACTGCCGAGCACCAGTACTTCAGCGTGTTTGTCCGCCGCGGTGTGTTGTGTCGCCGCTTGTGCTGCCTGGGGTTTAGCAGCCGCACTGTCTGTCGCTGAGGTATCGGGTTTGCTTTCCCGGACAGTGGCTTTTTGCTCAAGGACAATCAGCGCCGAACCGGCTGAAACCTTCTCACCGACCTTGACCAGCACCGAACTGACCGTGCCGGCAATCGGGGAGGGGATCTCCATACTTGCCTTGTCGCTTTCCAGGGTGACGATCGAGGTCTCGACATCGATCTCATCGCCTTCGTTAACCAGTACTTCGATAATTTCCACATCATCGAAGTCACCGATATCAGGTACTTCTACGGTCTTCAGCTCTGTCATGCGGGTTATTCTCTCGGTTAGAGTACCAGGCGGCGGATATCACTGACGGTCCGGCAATACTCGGTCATAAAGCGGGCCGCGTCGGCGCCGTCTATGACCCGGTGATCATAGGTAAGATCGAACGGACACATCAGGCGAGCGATGAATTCGCTGCCGTTCCAGACCGGTTGCATACGCGCCCGGGTGATGCCGAGAATAGCCACTTCCGGCGCATTGACGATTGGTGTGAAGGCCGTGCCGCCGATCCCGCCGAGGCTGGATATCGTCATGCAGCCGCCTTGCATTTCATCGGGTTTGAGCTTTTTGTTGCGGGCGCGTTCGCTGATATCCGCCATTTCCTCGGCAAGTTCGAAAATGGACTTTTTATCGACATCCCGGAACACCGGTACCACGAGCCCGTTCGGCGTGTCGACCGCTATGCCGATATGACAATACTTTTTGTAGAAAAGTGCCTGACCGTCGGCCGACAGGGACGCGTTGAATTTCGGAAAGACTTTCAGCACTGCTGCCAGCGCTTTCATATGAAATGCAAGTCCGGTAACCCGCAGGCCTTTTTTCTCGGCTTCGCCTTTCAGTGATTTGCGGAAATCCTCTAGCTCGGTGATATCCGCTTCGTCGTGATGGGTGACCATTGGCAGATTGAGCCAGGCGCGATGCAGATTGGCTGCCGAGAGTTTTTGTATCCTTCCTATCTCGATACGTTCCACGTCACCGAATTTGCTGAAGTCCACTTCAGGGATAGGCGGAATGCCCGCGCCACCGGCCGCCGAGCCGGCGCCGCTGTAAGCGCTGCCGGAATGTTCCAGCGCGCTCTTGATAAAGGCCTTGACGTCTTCCTTGAGGATCCGGTTTTTAGCACCGCTGCCCTTGATCAGCCTGATGTCGGCGCCGAGTTCACGGGCAAAACGCCGGACTCCGGGGCTTGCGTGAACGAGCTGCCGATTACCGGTTTCTATATGCGCTGTCGGTGAGGTCGTTGGGCGGCTGCGTTCCTGATGTTGGTCGGGTCTGGGCTGATCCGTCGCCGGCCTGGGCGCAGGTTCGGGTTCAGCAGGCGGAACAGCTTCCGCCACCTGCGCCGGCGTTTCACCGGAAGCAGCCTCGCTGCTGTCGGACGGAGCCTCCGCTTCAACCTGATTGGCTGCATCATCGGCGAGTTCCACCAGGCCGACGCTGTCACCTTCAGAAACCCGGTCGCCGACCTTGATGGTCAGTTCCTTGATAACACCGCTATCGGTGGCGGGAATTTCCAGACTGGCTTTATCGCTTTCCAGCGTGAACAGGGAGTCCTCGACCTCGATACGGTCGCCTTGGGCAACCAGGACTTCGATGACTTCCACATCCTTGTAATCGCCGATGTCCGGCACTTTGATTTCGACTGTTTTTGACATTTATATGCTCCCGTGACCGGACTAAACCGTCAGCGGATCGGGTTTGTCGCTGTCGATGCCGTATTTGCTGATGGCTTCGACAACCATATCGGTTTCGATTGAGCCCTTGTCAGCCAGTGACTTGAGCGCGGCGACCGTAATGAAATAGCGGTCGACCTCGAAGAAATGACGCAGGTTTTCGCGGGTATCCGAGCGGCCAAAGCCGTCCGTGCCAAGCACCGTGTAACTGTCGGGGACCTGCTGGCGGATCTGCTCGGCGTACGACTTGATATAGTCGGTGGCGGCGATTACCGGACAATCGCAATCCTTGAGTTGTCGGGTGACGAAGGATTCACGCGGCGTCTTGTCCGCATTCAGCAGATTCCAGCGCTCGGTGGCGCGGGCATCCTTGCCGAGTTCGTTGAAGCTGGTGACGCTCCAGATGCCGGCGTGCACGTTCCAGTCGTTTTTCAGCAGCTCGGCGGCGGCGATCACTTCGCGCAGAATCGTGCCGGAGCCAAGCAGCTGCACGCGCAGCTTGGCGTTCTTCGAGGCGTTCTGCAGTTTGTACATGCCCTTGACGATATCGTTTTCGACGCCGGAAGGCATCGCGGGCTGATGATAGTTTTCGTTCATCGCCGTGATATAGAAAAAGACGTTTTCCTGATCCTGCACCATGCGCTTCATGCCGTGCTGGACGATGACCGCCATTTCGTAGGCAAAGCAGGGGTCGTAAGTCACGCAGTTCGGAATCGTCGAGGCGAGGATATGGCTG
>JAGRHW010000486.1 GCA_020444765.1 Gammaproteobacteria bacterium
GTCCGGCTCGTTTCCATCGCATCAGGAGCAGCCCGGCAAGCAGCAGGTAAAAGGTCGGCTCGGGTTCGGCGTCCGGATTGATACTGCAACCTCCGGCACCGCCGCTGATACCGGTTTCGATCAATAATTCGGAGTCGTTGACCTGGCTTTCCTTGGCCGCCTGGGTCGGCGGTTCATAACCCTCGACATAGCCGTTGATTGCGGCCTGCACCGCGGCATGCGCGTCAACCAGTCCCGCGCCGCAGGTCTGTTGATCGCAGTCGAATAGCCCCTGTTGCGGAAACTCCCGGGCACTTTGCATCAGCAGTTGTTCGAGCTGGTAAGGCGTGAGTTGCGGATTTGCCCCCACCATCAGAGAGACGACACCGCTGACATGCGCCGCCGCCGCACTGGTGCCGGCGACATACTTGAAGTGGCTGCCCTGAATGGCTCCCTTGACGCCATGGTTGGTGGCGACGATCATCGGCGTACCGTCGCTGGTGGCGTCTTCGCCGCCTGGCGCGGCCAGATCGACCGATGTGCCATAGTTGCTGTAATAGGCGCGGGCACCATCTTCGCGCACCGCGGTCACCGAAATCACATGTTCGCAACTGGCCGGCGCGACCGGGCTGATGTCCACATTGTTGGCTTCATTGCCGACCGCCGCGACCAGCACGGCGCCGGCGTTCCAGGCATCGTTGATGGCTTCCTGTTCGGTAAAGCCGCAACTGTTGCTGGAGCCGAGACTCAGATTGATGACCCGCGCGGGATTCGGATTGGGCGGCAAGGCCGGGTCCTCGACGCCGGCCGCCCAGCGAATCGCGTCAATCATGTCTGAACGCGAACCGCCGCATTTACCGCTGACCCGGATGGGCAGGATTTTCGCCTGCCAGTCGATGCCGACGATGCCGTGTTCGCCGGCGTTACCGGCGATGATGCCGGCAATGCCGGTTCCATGAAACGTACTCTCGTGGACTGAGCATTCTTCGCCGACGGACAACATGGCGTAGAAGTCGTCGATATCCACCCAGTCTCCCGGATCGGTCGGGTCATTGTCGCGTCCGTCGCCGTCATTGGTGCGGAAATACGTCATATAGCTCGGGTACTGTTCCAGCAAGGGATTATTGCCGAGCTCAAAGCCGGCGATAAAGTCGTAACCGTCCAGCACGCGGCCTTCGAGATCGACATGATCGGGCAAGATGCCGGTATCGATCACGGCGACCACGGTATCCGGCGAGCCGGTGCTGAGATCCCAGGCGGTCGGCAGGTTCATACCGGCCGATACAATGGCCTGGTCGTGCAGCGGCCACTGGGCCTCGAAATACAGATCGGTCGGAATCGCATAAGGCACTATGCGGGTATCGGCCTCGACGCTTTCGATCGCCGGATCGGCCTGCAACCGTTCGATCAGATCGTCCAGATTTTGCCCGTCGGCGGTTTCGATACTGACGACATGCGCGTTACCGGACATCGCCCGCTTGAGGCTTAATGGCTGGCCGCTGCGCGTGGAAATCCGCTTCAGCAGGCTCGTGCCGGCGGTTTTATCCTTGCTGAGTAACTGGCGGTTTTGTTCGGAGAAACGGATGATCAGATTCTGCGTGGCGGGGCCGGTCTGCGCCACGGCTTCCGTGACCGAAGCGGTCAGCAGGATGCCAAGTGTCAGTGATGTCGTGATACCTGCCGTCAGTCCCTGACTTCGTTTCTTTCCGTTTTTCTTGTTTGCCACAGTAGCGCCTTGAATACATTCGAATTTTTAATCTGTAGCAAGAAGCGTGTCAGTGAAATTGTTTCAGGGCGGCGATGAACGGGCGAGGTCAGTTGTTTATAATTGATTTAAAAATACTATTTAAATAATTGAAAATAAATAAAATAATATCGCATTCCTTGTAAGAGAGTGACAAGCCGGATCAACCGGGATTTGTGACAAAGACGTCAGAAAACGGCTTGTTTGCGGGAATTATTTGTCCTGTCCGAAGAAGGCGGGGCCTCGGTCAGAACGGAAAATCCATCCAATAGGCGGTCAGCCACAGCGTCAGCGGCAGACTCAACAGGGACATCATGGTCTGAAAGGTAATGATATTGGCCATCAGCAGCGCATCGCCGCCCATGTGCCGGGCCAGCGCGTAGGCTGCCGAAGAGGTCGGCGCCGCGGCGTAGATCATCAGAATCAACCCTTCCAAGGGCGTCAGCCGCAGCAAGGCGATGCCGGCGCCGACCAGCATCGGAAAAACCAGCAGTTTGATGGCGCTTGCCGCATACACGCGCGGCATGATCGGCCCCATCGGCTGCACACGCAGGCTGGCGCCGATGCACAACAGAACCAAAGGCAGGGCTGCCCGGCCGACGATGGCGCTGGCGTCGGTCAACACCGGGACTTCCCCGATGCCGGCGAGGTTCAGGCCGATGCCACAGAGAATCGACACGATAAATGGGTTGCGCAGCAGTTCGCGCAGAATATTTTTGCCGAGACCGGCCTCATGCCTCGGGCTCAGCAGTATGCCCATCAGGCTGACCACCGCCAGGTTGGTAAAAGGCACCAGCACCGCGGTGGCGATGGCTGCGAGCGCCAGCCCCTGCTCACCGAACAGGCGTTCTGTTACGGCCAGCGCGATAAACGTATTGTGTCTGGATGCGCCTTGCAGGATCGAGGTGGTGGCCGGCCGGTCGATTTT
>JAGRHW010000487.1 GCA_020444765.1 Gammaproteobacteria bacterium
GATCGGTATCAACGAAAAATTCTGGAAGGGACTTTCCAAGTCTGATCAGCTGATGGTCGAGGCCGCCAGCTCAATGGAAAACGACGTTATGATGTCCGAGTACAGCTGGAACAATGGTCGTTTCCTCGCAAAACTGCAAGCCGAGCAAGGTGTCAAGCTGCGTCGATTCAGCGATGAAATCTATGATAGTTTTGGCGAAGCGGCCGAAGAGGTGTTCGAAGAGGTCGTCAATCACAGCGATCTGGCAAAACGTGTCCACGAGAGTTTCCTGGTCGCGCGTGCCGAAGTCGGCGCCTGGCAGAACATCGCCGATGTGGAATACCTGCGTCAACGTAATCGTGTACTTGGTATCAAATAAGCTATTCGGTTGAAAATCCGGGGTCGGGGCTGCTCCGATCCCGGCTCGCGTTCGCAACCGCCCGTATAGCCGGACGGCTGCGAAACGGGTAGCTCAAAGAGTGACTCACCCGTCTATGAGCCAGGTATAATGACAGTGATGCAGAATGCGCCCGCCGCCCGGCAATTCAGCTCGGGTTCCTCCTACAGAATCCTCGCCGGTCTGGTTGTCGCGACGGCGTTGGTATTTATGGTCAATAATGTCGCTACATTCTGGTTCGGTTGCCCGGGCGTCCTTAATTTATTCGGATATTATGGCTGGTTTGGACTGGAAGCCGATATCGGCAGCCTTACAGGAATCCAGACCGCATTGGGCTGGGGGCAGCTGTTGCTGTATTTTTTCGGCATTGGACTCGTGCTTAACTACGTACATAAGCGGTCCGGGATCGAAGGTCTGCACGACGATGCCAGGCGGTATTCATGGCTTGCGGCATATATTGTTCGCACGGCGTTTTGGGCAGTACTGCTTATTGGCCTTGCCGATTTTGTTGTGTCTTTCCTGCGGGTTGAAGGATATCTTGACGAAATCATAGGTGAGCAACTCGCAACAGAGCTTGGTCGTCCTCAGTTCAGGGGGCATTACCTGCATTATCCTTTGTTGCTCCTGTCCGGTCTTATAGCCTTGCTTACCCGTTCCTTGAGTTTTGTCTGGCTCGCGGTCCTCGTGGTATTTGCGGAATTTCAGATCGTTGTTTCGCGGTTTGTATTCTCTTATGAGCAAGCCTTTATGGGTGACCTGGTCCGGTTCTGGTATGCCGCGCTGTTTTTATTTGCAAGTTCGTATGCGCTGGTTGAAGAAGGGCATGTGCGGGTGGACGTGTTGTATGCACATTTCAGTAAACGCACCAAGGCGTGGACCAATGCTGTAGGCAGTATGCTGCTCGGCATGCCGATCTGTTTTACCATACTGCTGCTCGGTATGTGGGGAAAAGGCAGCAGCTTGAATAGTCCGATATTGAGTTTTGAAATATCCCAGAGCGGCTTCGGTATGTATGTCCAGTATCTGATGGCCGGGTTTCTGATTGTCTTTGCACTGTCGATGATTATTCAGTTTGCCGGACTCTTTCTTGAAAGTGTTGCCGTGTTGCTGGGTGATTCCGCCGATGAGGAATTTCTCGAGTCGCAACATGAACCGATCTGATTAAACCTCTAAAACCCAGACTATGGAAATTGTATTTTTAATCGTCCTGCTGCTGATCATGATCCTGGCGCTGACCTCGGGATTCCCGGTGGCGTTTTCCCTGCCGGGTTCGGCGGTACTGACGATCGGGCTGGCGGCGCTCACTGGCTATTTGTTTGAAGGGGATGTCAGCGCCTATTTTGCCCAGGACGGCCCGGTAGAATGGCTGAGCGCCGGGGTTACGAATTTTCGCAGTCTTTACTGGGTCGTCGAGCGTGACACCCTGATTGCGATTCCCCTGTTTGTTTTCATGGGGATCATGTTGCAGCGTTCGAAAGTCGCCGAGGATTTGCTGGTGGCAATGGCGCAGTTATTCGGTCCGATTCCCGGCGGACTCGGCATCTCGGTGGTCTTTGTCGGCGCCCTGCTGGCGGCAACTACCGGTATCGTCGGCGCGACAGTCATTGCGATGGGCCTGATATCGCTGCCGGCCATGTTGCGGAACAATTATTCCAAATCGCTCGCCAGCGGAGTGATATGCGCCTCAGGCACGCTTGGCCAGATTATTCCGCCATCGATTGTTTTGATCATACTCGCCGATCAGCTCTCAAGTGCCGCGGACCAGGCCAGTACGTTACGAAAACAGGCCTATAAGGCGGCCACAGGGGAATTTTCCCTGCCTTCCAGCCTGGACGTCGTTTCCGCCAGTGCCGGCGATATGTTTATGGGTGCGTTTATCCCGGGTTTGATTCTGGTCGGTCTGTATATGTTATACATTCTGATAACCGCGATTATCAAGCCTGGCACCGCACCGCCGGTACCGTTTGACGGTGCTTATGATCGAAAATTCATAAAGCAGGTCATGCTTGCGCTGTTGCCTCCGCTGGCGCTGATCTTTGCCGTGCTTGGTTCGATCATCTTGGGCGTGGCGACCGTAAACCAGGCCGGCGCTATCGGCGCTGTCGGCGCCATGATCATGGGTGGCTACCGGCTGACGGAAGGTAAAAGGGGTGCCTATTACCCGGCCATTTTGGCGGGTATTTCGATCGTCGGCATCTTGCTGGTGCAGAGTTTTTACACGGTAAATATAAAGAATATCGTCACGGATGACGATGTCAGAGGCCTGGTGC
>JAGRHW010000488.1 GCA_020444765.1 Gammaproteobacteria bacterium
CTGCTGGGCGTTTATCTGCGGCAATAGCGGGCTTGACGGCGACGTTGGGTTTTTCGATGACGGCGAACCTTCCGGCACTGCCGGCAAACCCATTCTCAATGTTTTGCAGCACAAACCGCTCAAAGACACCTCAATACTGGTGGTGCGCTATTTCGGCGGCATCAAGCTCGGCGCCGGTGGTCTGGTGCGGGCTTACTCCGGCACTGCAAGTCAGGCACTGGCCCAGGCGAAACTTGTCGAGGTTGTCGACAAGACAGTCTTGCATATCCGGGTTCCTTTCGCGCTTGAAGCCCGGGTCCGCCGCCTGATCGACGACTGCGACGGGACCTTGCTGGCACAGGGTTATGCCGAACAGGTTGGGTTGTCCGTGGAAATTCCGGAAAATTTCCGAGGCTCATTTACCAGGGATTGCGAGGAAATCGGCAAGGGCACGATTACGCTTACCGACTGAAAATTCCTGCCGCCTTGAACGAAAATCGATCGGCCCGGTCAGAAGTACAACAAGCCTGAAAACAAACCGATGGTCAAGCCATGCACCGATACTTTCGCAAGCGGATAAAAACCCTGTCTTTATTACTTTCGACGCTCGTTATAATGCCGGCCTTTTCCTCCGCTGCGACGGTTTCTGTCCAGAGCCCTGAAACCGTTAACGCGGTGCTCGAACTCTACACCTCCGAAGGTTGCAGCAGTTGCCCTCCGGCTGACCGCTGGCTGAGTTCGATAAAACCACTGATCGGCAAGGAGCTGGCTGTGGTGCCACTGGCTTTTCATGTGGATTACTGGAATTACCTCGGCTGGCAGGATGCCTACTCAAATCCGGCGTTTACCGAGCGACAACGCGCACTCGGCCAAATGAATCGCCAACGGACCATCTATACACCGGAGTTTTTTGTTGATAACCGGGAAAAACGCGGCAATAAAAACATTCTGTCAGCAGTCAAACAAAACAACCGCGAGAAAAGCGACTGGAATCTCAAGCTTGATGTCGGACTCGCCGATCCGGAAAACCTCGTCGTCACAGTCGCTATCGAGAACATATCGGATCAGCAGCCAGACAGCACGGAATTATTCATCGCCCTTTTTGAAAATAATATACAGCGTGAGATAAAACGCGGCGAAAATACCGGTAAACGTCTGCAACACGATTTTGTGGTACGCGAATGGATCGGCCCCGTCGTGATCACCGCATCCAAACTTACGCATCAGCAGGAAATCAAGCTACCGGCCGACGCCAAGGGAATAAACACAGGTCTGGCGACCGTGCTGAAGGACAAACACACCGGACGTAATTTGCAGGCGCTTGCCGTAAATCTGGGCGATCTGTTTACGCCAGGCGACTGACGATCCGGAGCCGTCATTCCGGCGGCTCCGGTATCCCATCAGGGCATCCTGAACAATACCGGCAGAATAGCGTGTCTGTGCAGAAGGTCTATGATCTGCAGTGCCCCATAGCCCAGAAAAAACCACACGGCGTCCTTGAACGCGTGCTCGAATAAGGGCACATTGATCGTATACTGAGGCAGGCTTCTGTACAGGGTCAGATCAGGAAAAAAGCGCGGTGTATTGGCCTTGTATTGCAGGTATTTGACACCCAGCACCTCCTCGAGCTTTTTTTCTTCCGAGGCTACCGTTCGGGCGTAGATAAACACGTAGATAAAAATGATCAGCGCGGTGATAACCAGCGAACGGGTCACCAGACCAAAACCGACAGCCCCGATAAAACTGAATACATACAGCGGATTACGGGTTATCGAATAGGGTCCGTATTGTATTACTTCCTTGGTTTTGTAGCCACAGATAAATACCGATGACCAGAGCCGTCCGAATACGGCGATGACAATCATCACAAAACCAAGTGCCTGCAGCAAAAACTCGAACAGCCCCGGCCTTGGCCAGATATGGCTGGTGAACAACACCAGCAGAATAACGATACCGAAACTCCAACGCGTAACGACGATACGGTTTCGGGCAATAAACTTTTCCATGCTCTCTCCAGTTATCTTACCCGGCCCAAACTCTGGGTAAACTGCCCATTATACGCCGGCAAGCGACGAATCTTAAGCCAAAATAGAATTAAACAACGGACAAAACCGGAGTGATCGCAAAACAGCAGCGGAAGCACCTAAACCCGGCGGAATGCCAGGTCATGGAAGCAAAAATCGACAAGAAACCCTACCGGACCACACTCTCTGGTCCGGTATGTCCGGGCATGTTAGGGCTTGTAAGGAATAACCGGGTAACCCTTGGCGATCCAGTCGGTAATACCGTTGGTCACATTGTAGACCGTCTGATAACCGATTTGCCGGGTCAAGGCGTCGCTGGCTGCGCGGGTGCGGTTACCGGTACGGCAGATCACAATGACCGGCGTGGCTTTATCGGCAATTTTCTGCAACTGCGGAACAAAATCCGCAACCGGCCGGCCAAGCTCGTCGAACAGGGTCAGGGTGTGACTGCCTTCGATAATACCGGTTTCCTGCCATTCACCCCGGGTCCGGATATCAACGAGAATGGCGCCCCCATCAAGCAGGCTCTTGAGTTTTTCGTTCGAAATATTCTCGACACCCGCCTGAGCTATCACCGAGAAAAATAACAGGACACAAAAAAGCGGCCCCGCCATGGAGCCGCTGAACGACCTCT
>JAGRHW010000489.1 GCA_020444765.1 Gammaproteobacteria bacterium
GCCTTCGGTATTCCGCTGCAGTTCGAATCGGTCTATATAGAAGGTATCTCCGCCATTTCGACCGAGGATGTCGCTTACGCCGAAGAGCTGGGTTACCGTATCAAACATCTTGGCATGGCGCGCAAAACCGCGCAGGGTATAGAACTGAGGGTGCATCCGACGCTGATTCCCGAACGGCGCCTGATCGCCAATGTCAACGACGTGATGAATGCTGTGCTGGTCAAGGGTGATGCAGTTGGCTCGACCTTGTATTATGGCCAGGGTGCCGGCGCCGAGCCGACGGCCTCGGCGGTGGTCGCCGACGTGATCGACGTTGTGCGTACGATGACCGCTGATCCGCAGAACCGGGTACCGCATTTGGCTTTTCAGCCGGATTCCCTGTCCGATCTGGTGCCGGTTGCCAAGGAGCAGTTCGAGTCAGCCTATTACCTGCGTCTGGAGGCTCAGGATCAGCCCGGTGTGATGGCGGATGTCACGCGGGTATTGGGCGATCTGCAGATCAGTATCGAAGCGATTCTGCAAAAGGAGCCGGTGGAAGGCTCATCGACGGTGCCGGTCATCTTGCTGACCCGGCGCGTCAGTGAAGGTTTGATCAATCAGGGGATCGAGCAAATCGAGGCGCTCGATTCGGTCAGCAAAGTCTGCAGGATCCGCGTCGAGACGCTCGGCTAGCCCTTGCAATTGAACGGTAAATGATAAAGCGGCTGATCGATAGCCGCTTTTTTTGTATCCACCCAGGTATAAAGTACGCTGTCGCGAACATCGCATTGCTGACAACTGTCCCCGCAGGAGGCGGTCAGGCGGGTTTTCTTGATCAGCTTCCGGTCGATCCAGCGTTGTAGCATGGCGTCCATGGCCGAGGGTTCGCTGTCGAAATGATTGACCAGGTCGGCCAGGCTCACCTGACCGTGTTTTTTAACGTAATCGCGTATATCGGAAAGAATCATCGGGTGCTCCTTTCGGCGAGCGGCATCGTCAGTCCGCGTCGAGCCCATTTTCGTAAGCTGAAGACCGTCGCCCCAAGCAGGGCGAAAGTGCCCAGTATCCAGGCCGTGCTGAAAGCGCTGTGCTCGCTCCAGGTGGCGATCTGGTAGTAGCCGCTGGCCACCGAATAGGCCATGGCCGTGGTCCAGAACGCGACAAAGACCGCCCAGGACACGCCGGCTTCACGGCGAATCGCGGCGATCGTGGCGACGCAGGGAAAATACAACAGAATAAACAGCAAATAGGCAAAAGCGCCGGCCTGTCCGTCGAACCGCGAGGTCATGGCGCCAAATGTCCGGGTGTGGACCTGCTGGGCTTCGGCGGCACTGGAGTGGTCGCTGAGATCACCTACGTCCATGGCCAGCGGATCTGCAAGCCGGTTACCGAGCAGGCCGAGGTTGGCCGGAATGGTCGCCGCCGCGTTGCGTAATTTATCGCCGAAGCTTTGACTGGCGGACGCATCCGTCAGGCCCTGCTCCTCGTCGATCTGACTGTACAGCGTATCGAGTGTACTGACCACGACTTCCTTGGCGAGTATGCCGGTGACGATACCAAGTACCGCCGGCCAGTTGTCTTCGTGTATGCCCATCGGCGCAAACACCGGCGTCAATTGCTGGCTGACCACCGCGAGCAGGGATTTATCAGTCTCCTGGTTGCCGAAGCTGCCGTCGGCGCCCATCGAATTGAGAACATTGAGCACAACCACCATCAGCACGATCGTGCGGCCGGCGTCGCGAATAAAATGTCTGACCCGGTCCCAGGTATGCAGCGCTATGCCTTTGAGAGTCGGCATATGATAGGACGGCAGTTCGAGCATAAATCCGCTGCTGACGCCGCTCAGCAATGATTGCTTCATGATCATGCCGGTCAGAATCGCCACCAGGATGCCAATCAGATACAGCAGGAAAACCAGGTTCTGGCCGTTCTGCAGAAAAAAAGCCGCGGCAAACAGCGCATAGACCGGCAGGCGCGCGCCGCAGGACATGAACGGGTTCATCAGAATTGTCAGTTTGCGCTCGCGTTCGTTCTCGAGGGTGCGGGTCGCCATGACCGCCGGCACATTACAGCCAAAGCCCACGATCAAGGGCACGAAGGCCTTGCCCGGCAGGCCGATCGAGCGCATAAAGCGGTCCATCACAAAGGCCGCGCGCGCCATGTAACCGCTGTCCTCGATAAACGACAGAAACAGATACAGGGCAGTGATGATCGGTATAAAAGTCGCAACGATCTGCAGCCCGCCACCGACACCCGAGGCGAGCACAACCTGTAACCATTGGGGGGCATGCAACGCACCCAGGGCATTGCTGATGCCATCCACGAAAACCGCCTCGCCGAGCTGATCGAAAAAATCGATAAACGCGCCGCCAATATTGATCGTGAACATGAACATCAGGTACATCACGAATAAAAACACCGGCACGCCAAGGTAGCGGTCGAGCACCAGGCGGTCGATATGGTCTGTTGTGGTGGCACCGATGCGGCCGCGATGCCGGATCGCGGATTTTGCCAGGGCATGCGCATGGCTGTAGCGGCTGTCTGCAATATGGATTTCGATGTCCTCGCCGCTGATCGCCTCGATCTTGTCGCGTTGCCGTTGCAGGAGCGTCGGGTCCAGCGGGCAGCTTTCGACGATGTG